>CAYOJF010000028.1:0-51779 GCA_964404215.1 uncultured Aureispira sp.
TTTTACAGCTTTTTTTATTCCCCTCTCTTTCAACTCTTTATTTTTAAACAACTTCTATTTGTCTTAAAATGATTTTTAATTACAGCGGTATCTTTAATAATTAGATTAATTGGACTCAATAAGTTTTTTAAATGGATCTTTTGGCTAGGCATTCTTTTAGCGTCTGAAAAAATAGTCCCTTTGATGCCACCTTTTTGCCACAAACTAAGAATACTATCAAGGTAGGTCTGTCGAATTTGTACCAAGTGACCTAAAAGATATTGACCATCTATTTTTTGATAGGTAGACTGGCTGATCATATCGTCTAAATAGTGCTGTAATTCTAATTGAGATTGACAAAGAAATTGTTTTTTGAGGGTTAATGGTTTGTATTGACTTGCTCCACGTCTTATTTTTTGCTTTACAGCTTGATGAAACAGATGGGTTTCATAATTTAAAATTTGGCTACTATAGTTTAATTTCTGTATAGTCTGATTCAATATGAGATTACCTGGTGTAGAGCAGCTTTGCCATAATAGTACACCTAGTAAAAATAGGAAAGTATAACCTCCAATGGAAAAGCGTTTGTATTTAATCATAAGGATGGTTTTTCTACGTAACTATGTATAGTCTTACGAGATTTATGTATTTCTCCTGTCAGTGCATTTTTCATTTCTACATAGATATGAAAGGAGTGATTACCTGGTTCATTGGGTTGATAATCAAAACGAGCGACTCCTTTTTGAGGAATACGACAAGGTTCATCATTGATCCATATTTTGATATTGGAACTATCGAAGGGCATGTATGATATTGGTGAGAGGAGGGCTTGGTAGGTTTCTCCTAATTTTAAACAAGTCTTATTTTCTTGGATTGAAATAGCATAATGATGATACTGACGTAATGTCTCTAGTTTTTCTACTTCAGTCAGCACAAAATTTGCTACAGCAATTTCAGAAGCGGCTAGTTCTGTCTTTATAGTTTGAATGGTTAGTAATGCTCTACTAACATGTTGCGGGCTAAAGGTACGTTCCATCCAGTCTTCGGGTAGGACTTGGAGTGGAATATCTATGGATTTATAAACAGGGGCAGTGATGATCGAATCAATGTACCTTGGGGCTATATATTTTTTCCAAGCGGTATGTAGACTAACAAGTATACTTTTTTTTAGGGCATTAATTTTGGAAGGGATATTGATAAACAGCGGATCGTTTTGAATAGCTTCTCGAACAGCAGTACTATGTGTTAGGTTTTTTATTTTGCCTTCCAGTTTTTTATTATTTAGGACTTTGGCTTCTTCTAGAGAATAGACACCACCTGCTTTTTTTATAATCGTACGTTGAAGATAATCCAATTCTTCTTGTATACTACGAATTCTATTCATAGTAGTTTTAAGGCTATCTATTAGATCCCTGTAGTATAATTTGGTTATGGCTATACTCATTAACTGTTCCGCATGACTGTCGGCTATGTAGGATAGCTTACGTTGATTGTTACACAACAGTCTGTGTAAACTCTGTTGTCTTTCTATCTCTTGGTCGCTTTGGTTACTGTCGCAACTAGTCCAAATACTCCATAACCCTATTGCCAATAGATATTTATTCCACCACTTCATAGGTTTGAGTTTTGGATAGTTGATAAGGATTATTCTGTGTTCGGTAAGAAGGCATGAGGTTGATATCTACCGTATATTTTTGCTTTCCTTTAGTTGTTGTTGGCACATAGTAGTACCGTCTTTTAATATCATTTGTTGGAGGATCTTTACCATTAATCTTGAGATCAAAATCATATTGATTGACATATTCACCCAGCATAATGGTTCCGTGATGGAGTTGATGGATAGGAAGCGTATCGGGAATATTGACAAAGAAATCTAAGGGGGTATAGTAATTACACCCTCGGATGATTATTCGACTGAAAAAGAAATTAGCATTATAGTACTCTATTTGGCGAGCAATATTTTCAGCTTGTAGTAGTACACTTTGAATAACAGCAAAGGTGTTTTGCTCAAAAGCTTGTGTTATTACATTACTATCAAGTTGTTGTAGGGTATTGATGTTAGTCAGTTCTGTATCTAGTTTAGTAAGGATTTTGTTTTTCTTGTTTTGATCGGCAAAGATAGTTCCTTTAATTCCTCCATTATCCCAATGTGTAGCCATCGAATCTATTACTTGTTGTTGGAGCTCTTGGAGTGCTAGGAGGATTTGCTGTCCATCTGATGGTGTGTAGCTGGTTTGGCTCTGAAGCTGGGTGAGTACAGGTTCAAAGATCGTTTGGTAGAGTTGATTTGTCTTGGGAGCAAGAGTAGGATAGTCGTAGTTTTGTCTTGACCGAGCATAAATTTGTTGTGTATAAATTATCTCAGCAGTGTGATTTTTGATTACACTAGCACTGTGATGTAGTATAGCATTGGTTTTTTCTTCTAGTAGCATTTTATCAATAGAAGAAGAGGTACAATTGGCTATAGATATACTGACAAGGAGGTAAATAAGGGGTTTAAGTACAAAATTCATTTAAAAATATTTTGATAGAAGCTCTTACTCAAACCAGACAGAAACTTCTTCTAATGGTTTTCGACCTAAGTCTGGCACCTTAGTGTCGGCTGCGGGGTAACCTACAGGAATCAGTAGGACGGCTCTTTCATTACTAGGGCGTTCGAGTATTTTTTCTAAGAAATTCATAGGACTAGGTGTGTGTGTCAGCGAGCAGAGTCCTGCTTGGTGAATGGCTGCTAATAGAAAACCTGCTGCCAAGCCAACCGACTCATTCACATAATAGTTTTTGTGTTTGCCATCAGGATGGATATCATAGGCTTTTTTGAATACCACAATAAGATAAGGGGCAATATCTAGGAAAGGTTTACTGGCATCTGTACCCAATGGGGCTAGGTCTCGAAGCCATTCTTCAGACATTCTGCCAGCATAGTTTTTTTGTTCTTCTTGCTCTGCTGCTATACGAATTTTGTGTTTCATCTCTGGGGAGGAAATGACAGCAAAGGTCCAGGGTTGTTTATGAGCACCAGAGGGGGCAGAAGAAGCCGTTCGAATAATGTTTTCGATCACTTCTTTAGGGACAGGCTTGTCTGAGAAATCTCGTATAGTACGACGAGTATCCATTTGACTATAAAAGTCAGCGGCATTTTTTAGGAGCTCCTCTTCTGGTAAAATAGGACGACTGTAAGGTATGAATGGTTTATTTTCCATAGGTTGATTACTTCTTTTTGTGATAAGATTTGGTATCACAATGAAGATACTAGATTATTCTATACTAGAATAATACTGCTATGGAAAAAGGTTACATCAAAGAAATAATTTAACCTGAAAGACTCGCTTAAACAAGTTTACTCTCTATCATCATGTCGTTGGTGGTAGCAAAGTCTTTTAATTGCACTTTGACAAGTTGATTGATTAGATTTTCATCATAGTCTACTGCTATTTTGATATAATTTTGAGTAAAACCTGTCATTTTACCATTGATATTTTTAGCTTCCAAAAGAGCAACTTGTTCTGTACCTAGATATTGTTGATAGAAATGACGTTTTTTCTTTTCAGATAAGATGCGTAGCATTTCATTACGTTCTCTACGAATGTGCATAGGCACTACGGCTTCCATTTCAGCAGCAGGGGTATTCGCTCGTTCCGAATAGGTAAATACGTGTAGATAAGAAATATCTAATTCTTGGATAAATTTATAGGTTTCTTTGAAATCTTCATCCGTTTCACCAGGAAAACCAACGATGACATCTACCCCAATACAACAATGGGGCATTTGTTGACGGATAGTAGCGACACGGTCAGCATAGAGCTCTCGTTTGTAGCGACGACGCATTTGGCGGAGTTGCTTATCATTGCCAGATTGCAATGGAATATGAAAATGAGGCACAAAGCGTTCGGAGTTCGCGACAAATTCAATGATTTCGGTTGTAAGTAGATTGGGCTCTATGGAAGAAATTCTAAAACGATCAATACCATCAACCTTATCTAATTCTTGGATCAAATCAATAAATAAAGCTTCTTTTTTAGGTTTTAAACCCTCTATTACTTCTGTTCCGTTTCCGAAATCACCAATATTGACCCCTGTCAATACCACTTCTTTAATCCCCATATTGGCAATCTCAGTAGCATTGGCAACGATTGATTCTATAGTATTGCTTCGGCTGGCTCCACGAGCTTGTGGTATGGTACAAAAAGAACATTTATAGTTGCATCCATCTTGTACTTTGAGAAAAGAGCGGGTACGATCACCAAAAGAGAAGGCATTGACAAATTCATTGGCTTCTTTGACTTCTCCAGCTTGCACCATGCCTTTAGCGGGAGATTTAGACAGATCATCAATGTAGTCTAGGATACGGAATTTTTGAGCAGCACCCAATACCAAATCTACGCCAGGTATTTCGGCTATTTCGTCTGGTTTCAGTTGAGCATAGCATCCTACCACCACTACCAATGCCTCTGGCGAATTGCGAAGTGCTTTCCGCACGGCTTTTCGACACTTACGGTCCGCAAAGTCAGTTACCGAACAGGTATTGATAACATAAATATCAGCAGGATCTTCAAACTTGAGTTCGTTATATCCTGCATCCTTGAACTGACGCCCAATACTAGAGGTTTCCGAAAAATTAAGTTTGCACCCTAGTGTATGAAAAGCAACTGATTTTGGTGTACCCACGCTACATTCGTTTTTTTATTAGTCAAAATAGATTGAAGTTGTTTAAAAAGTCTCTTCCTGTCCAAATGAAATATCTTTTTCTGTTACTTATCGTTAAAAATTAGTCGAATAGCTATGGCTATTAGTCAAATTTTAAACTCAATTAACAGAAAAATCTTACTCATTTTGTCACAAACGGACTTTTTAAACAACTTCATTGCAAAGATAATAGTTTTCCTATTGTGGTAGAAGATTAATGAACAATTAATAATGAGATATTAATAATTATTCCTGTTGGAATGTTTTTTTCTTACTACCTGCTACTAATTTTCCACTAATCCACTTCAAAATCTAGCTTCTAACCATCTTACTTCTAGCAGTCTCAATAATCCCCACTTGATAATCTTGCTACTTACTACCTGCTACTAATTTTCCATCAATCCACTTCAAAATCTAATTTCTAGCAGTCTAAAAAACAATTCCTCCTACATTCATCTACGTCAAAAACTACCCATCTATCTCATAGGCTCCTAAACTTGGATTCCCACCACTACGCATCGCTCCTTCTGCGTCTTGAAAAATACCAATTGGAATCCCTGCATTATTGGCAGGAGAATCAATCGAATCAATGGAATAGTCAAATTCTTCTGTATCTACAAAGAGGGGGTCTTGATTTTTGATAGAAGTTCCGCGTATGCCTGTATTGAAAGTATCTGATTTCATTAGACAATAATCAAAAAAGACATCAAAGGATGGATTAGCACCATTACCATATAATATTTCAGTCTCTTCTCTTTTGGTACCATAGATAATGGAATTCGTAAAACGAGCATGACTTGGGTCAGTATTAGTAAAGACGACTTTGTCGGCATCAATATAAAAGTCACGAAGGCTTAAAATAGGCTCTGAATGAACACCTTGTCCCGCACCATAGTTTGCAAAAGTACAATGATTGAAATCATAAGTGCCTCCATAAATAGAAACAAAGTTATATTGGTTGGAGTTGGCTATGACAGTATTTTCGGCTAATATATCACTTCGGATTGCTAAAATTCCCGCACGGTCAACATTATAGATGTAGCTATTTTTGATTTCTAATTTTCGATTACCATTGATAGATCCCCCTTCTATTTGAATTCCATCAACAGCATTACGAATAATAGTACCATGAATTTGATTGTCACGGCTGTAGTTGGATAGCACAATCCCCTGATGGTGAAAGGCGATCAACTGATAGATGGGTTCTAATCGGTGAGTCTTGATTTCAACAGGATTAGCTAAAGTACCATTGACATTACTTTTGATACAAGAATTGGAGTCAATGTAGATCACTGCCCGAGTGCCTGGGGCGGTAGAAGGTCCTCCATACATGAATATTTCGGTACCACCTTGTATCGTCAAACAAGCATCCATAAAACGAACTAATCCCATGAAGATATAGGGCTGGTTGGGAGTTAGTGTAATATCTGTAGTGACACGAGTTTCAAATCCAATTTTTCCTATATAGGTTGCATTCCAGCCATAAGCATTTAGTATAACCCGTTGTGTGCCGCCTCCAGGAGTTTCAAACATAATAGAATCTTCTCGGATAGCATCCCCATTGTTGGGGTCAATGAATACCTTGGCAAAAATATAAATACTGTCTTTGGCAGGTATTTCTACGTTGCTTGTATTATCTCCACTAAACCCATCAATATTGATTTTGAAGTCAGAAGTACTTCCACCACCCAAGTATACTTTAGAGAGCTTGATGGGTTGATTGTGAGGATTGTATACCTTAACCCACTTGGTGGCACTACCAAGTTGTGTAAAAACAGTATCAAAGGTGATCGTATCGAGTTGGAATTCCAGCCCAGCACCAGGAGTGGTAATAAAATTATTTTTATCACAAGAAGAGAGTTGAATCAATAGATAGAAACCACCCAGTATAGCTATTAAACGAAAAAAAATAGATTGCATATAGTCAATGATTAAGGAAAATAGTAATAAGAAAGTTGTAACAAGGTCTAGTATATTGAATACAGCAAATACCACAATAATAGTACTTAGAGCCATATAGTTCTAAGTGTTAAGAGTACCTTGTTATTTCATTCACAAATATTTAAGTGCGAACTTTTTTGGTTGGCACATTAGTTGGCTAATAGTATAATGTAACACGTTAGAACAGTTTTTTATCTAGGTGTATGAATGATGAAAATAGATAGAAAATTTACGGTTAGTTACTTAGAGCATATTTAAGAATTAAATTCTAAATCAAGCATTTGCAGCTTGAAGTTAATTTTTAAACATGCTCTTATACAAAGTAAAGTGTATAGAATTGTTTTTTAGGAGTTTTTGAGGGGCTACAATAGTGCTACCATTTTAGCTAGCGTAGTTCCGTGTTATTTTTTATGGGTGAAAAGAGGGTGTTGTTTGACGATATGTCAAGCAGCACCTTTCTTATTGTATCAAGTGTATTGTATGGCAGGCAGCTATCCCTGCTGTTTCCGTTCGTAATCTACTTTTACCTAAGCTGATGGCTCCAAATCCATGTTCGTTAGCTAGGGCGACTTCTTCTTCCGAAAAATCACCTTCAGGACCTATTAGTATAAGTACATCTTGCTGTGGTTGGATGCTGTTTTTTAATGGAATCAAGTCTGCTGTATTACAGTGAGCTATCAGTTTTTGATAAGGATGTGTTTGCTGTACAAATGTTTTGAATTTGGTCAATTCATTTAGTGTGGGGAATTGACTTTTGAGTGATTGTTTCGCTGCGGATACAATGATTTTTTGTAATCTGTCAAGTCGAATATTTTTTCTCTCAGAGCGTTGGCATAAGATAGGGGTAATACTATCAATACCAATTTCGGTAGTTTTTTCCAGAAACCACTCTAGGCGATTGATGTTTTTGGTAGGGGCAATAGCAATATGAATTTTGAAGTCTCTTTTTTGAGCATCTACTAAAGTCTCCACAATAGTTAATTGACAAGATTTTTTGTCAAAAATATCGATTTGTGCACGGTACATTCCCCCTTGACCATCTACTAGAGCAATGATATCACCTACCTTTTTTCGGAGTGTTTTGGTGCAATGTCTTGTTTCTTCTGTGTCTAAAAAAGCTTGTTTAGACACGACAGAATGAGCATAAAAAAGCTGCATAAAACAAAAAGTTTTAAAAAATTAGGTTTTGGTTTTAAAATTAAAAACAAAATGTTTTATATTTGTACTGTCAAAAATAATAACATCCTATTCAACTATTCTTAGTAATCTAATATAAAATGAGTCAGATATCCACCAAGTCACTTATCATCAAAATTCCAACAGAGGAAAATACAACTGATCCTGAAGTTATTGAAATCGCCCTGCAAGATACAGAAACTGTTGAAGAAAATGGTTTGGTTTGTATAGTAGATAAACCTGCCCCTAATTCTAAACTGGAAGAAGCAAAGCAAATCTTTCAATCATTAGTACATGCACTACGTTGGTCACAACTCAAAAGACAACTAAATCAAGCCACTTTGTTGGCAATGACACAACGTCATAAACGAAAAATTGTCGTTGGGGTTGGGGTTTTGACCTTATATATGGGGGTTAGTTTATGTTATCAACAAGATACCCCTAGTTATGATGATCAGTATTTGGCAGCTACGGCTAGTTTAACCCCTTTATCTACTACTGTACTGCCTACTAGTAATTCCAATCAAGCGGTCTCTTCGGAAGCACAAGAAAACTACATCGCTCGTTTCGCAGAGGTAGCTCAGGCAGAAATGCAAAAATTCGGTATTCCAGCCTCTATCATATTAGGATTAGCTATTGCTCACAGTAATTTTGGTACGAGTGCTATCGCTCAAACAGGGCACAACCATTTTGGTATTACTTGTTCGGACAATCATCTAGCAGAAGGAATCACAGGTCAGCAGACTGTAGGAAAAGAATGTTATAGTCAATACGAAAATGCTTGGACTAGCTTCCGTGCCAATAGCCTTTTGCTTACTTCTGGTAATTTGGCAACTGTCAAAGAAGCCGCACAACTAGATTATCATATTTGGGTATCAGGGTTAGAAAAAATAAAATTTCCAAAAGCAGATCAACTGCATCAAATTATTACGAAGTATAGTCTAGCTGAATTTGATCGGTTACCAGCCGAATAGTCAATAGACCGAATCTGTTTTTAATATCCTCAAAAAATACAGCCGTGGTGTGTTTAGTCGAGTACACTACATTATTACTGGTAGCAGTCCTCTCGTTTGTAAGTGTGTAGAGAGGGCTGCTTTTTATTTTATACGTTAGCCAGGCGATTTTACTTTCGATTTTTTTCTACTACCTCCTTTCATAAACTCACTCAAGCTAACCGATAATCCCAAATGGTGGGCTGCCCCAGCAAAGTGGTAACTACCAAATCCATAATCAAACTGAAATTGTTTGACTCGAATGCCTAATCCGAATGAAAAACCTGATAAATTATTGAGGGTACTGATCCCTAATTCTCCTCTACGCATATGATTATAACCCACCGCTAAACGAACCGTTTCTGGTTTTCCTTTTTTTCCAAATAGAAATTCTAAATTGAAAATCATGTGTCTGAATATATCATCTACTACTTTTCCTGCTGAATTGTCTTGTTGAGAATTATCAGTCAGCAAAATTTGGCTGTTTTGTTGAGCTGGGTCGTCATATACAATTCCCCATTGATGTAGATTGTGCATAATGACTGAGAAGCGAAGTGGAATGTATTTAAGACGGTGTGCAAATCCAATTTGTAAGTCAAAAGGAAGTGGTTCGAAATTTTGGTTACGAGCATAGGTCGAAAACTGTGTCCCCATATTCTTGAAGGCAATAGTTAAGGCTACCTTCTTAGAAGTATCATTGTACATA
Source organism: uncultured Aureispira sp. (assembly GCA_964404215.1). Lineage (GTDB taxonomy): Bacteria > Bacteroidota > Bacteroidia > Chitinophagales > Saprospiraceae > Aureispira. Next base: position 9,481 of record CAYOJF010000028.1, read on the forward strand.
GCAGATAGGTCAAACGCCATTCCTGTAGAATTGTAAGGACCTAGATAAGATAAGATAGTTTTCATATTGGCACCTACGGATAAGAATTCGCTCATCTGATAACCAGCTCCTACATGAAAAGAATACTCTGCGGCACGAGATTCTCCAACCAAAAGACCAGCAGCATCTCTATCTTCAAAACGACCATAGCTCATATATTTGAGTCCTCCATGTAGGGTCAGCGGTATCTTGTCGAGGTGATGCCCATAGGCTAAGTAGCCATAAGTAGTAGCCCCCATATAAATACTTTGGTTGAAGGCTATTTTTTGGTGCATACTTTCATTGAGTGCAGCTGGGTTGCTGTAAGCTAAACCCAAATCAGCATCTCTAACTGTAATCAAACTGCCTCCCAGCCCTGTGATTCGAGCAGTAGTAGGTAGTCTTAAAAACTCATAGGTGCTATTTCCTCCAATTTGTGCTTGGAGTTGCCCTAATAGTAAGCATAGAAATAGAATCGAAAATTGAAATTTCATAAATAGTAGGATTGATTGTACTCAAAAGTAACAAAAATATAGACGAATGAAGAAGAGAAGTGGTTGTATTAATACAGCCTGTATTTTAGAGCAAGAGTTGTCCCTAAACTATTATGTAAGAGTTTATCTTTGATATGATAATTGGGGGAACTTACCCAAAAACTTTGTTGCATACCGAGTCTAGCACTTAGTTGTAATTTGTTATTGATTTGATAGCTAGCTCCAATTTCTACTATAAGAGCAAAATCAATAGAAGGGGATTCTGGACGGTGGGTATGAACGGGGACGGAACTGGTTTCGTAACTATTAACGAGTATAGAGGTGACATTGCCAATATTAACGAATCCATAAACATTCTCTGCCCCAAATCGTACGCCTAGTTTCAGTGGAATAGAAATGTAGTCAAATCCATAAACCCAATCTTCTTCCTTAATGACTTTTCCAGTCTCATCAGTAAATAAAATGCGTTGCGAAAAACCACGAGGATTATAGAGGATTCCAGTGGAAAAAGACCACCACAAAGGAAGTTGATAGGTATAGGTGAGTCCTCCTCCTATACCAGTTCGATATTGATAGGCACTGTAGTTAGTGTTAGTAGAGATATTGGAAAACTGTAAACTAGTTTCTAACCCAATCAGGTGTTGGGACTGAGCATGTAGAAATCCATTTCCTATTAATAGGAAAATAAACAAGAGTGTATACTTCATTTAAATTAGTTGTAGTGCTATTTTCTCCCAATGGAGAGAAAATCAAATAAGTAGAAATCAATTTAAAGTAGAAGTATTTTCTATAGGCTTATTTTTTTAGAAAAGATAGGAATTGCAGCAAATGGTATTGTTCGCGTGTCATTAGAACGCAGAAAAGTTTGTTTTTGCTGCTTTTAGATAAGAGAATGAGATATTCTTATTACTTGACTAAGTTCTTGAGGAGCCCTTCTATGAAGGGAGCTGATAACGTACGCCAATACTGAGGTCAATAGTAGACTGAAATAGACGCTCCTGTGGTAGAAAATTAGGACGAGACATGAAGAAGCTTTGCGTGTAGCCTACTTGTAAGTAAAGGTCTATTTTTTCTTTGATGATAAAACCCACCACAAAGTCAGCCCCTGCTCCTAGATCAAAAATAGGTGGAGTGATTTCGATAACAGAAGAACCTGTAGTATTCGCTGCATTGATGAGCATGGCAGGAACTAAACCTACTTTGAAGGCAGCATAACCACTAGTTCCCTGTAAGGCTATGCCAAATTTGACTGGATAGGAAAGATAATCCAGTTGGTGGGTGATAGATTCATTGGTGGTATGGTTTTTTTTGACAAATCCCTTTTGTTCATAAATGCCACCAATTTCAAAAATTATATTTTTCGGACTAAAATAACTATAAGTAATGCCTGTTCGGATACCTAAACGTCCACTTTTTTCTAATAGTGGTTTATTAGATATAAAACTAGCATTGACACCAAAAACAGCTCCCACAAACTGACGCTGGGCTAATAGAAAGGAGCTACTACTCAGTAGTAGCAGACAAAGAAGATACTTCATACACAAAATTTTGTAAAGAAAACGCCCATTGTTAGTTGGCAAATAACGTAAACTTTAGATTTGAAAAAAAAATGTGTAGAAATGTATTATAGGCAATAGAGTTGATGTGGAAATATTGACTGTAAAGTCAAGAATGGTTACAATTATAAGATTTATTTTTTAATAAAAACAACAAAATACCCAAAAAACACGAAGAGTAGTTTATTCATTACAGAATGTAAATGACTGAAAATAAGTACATAAAATGAACTATTAATAGACCAAAGATTGTACTGGACATGTACTAAATTTAGTCATACTCTAAACTCATCACAACCAAATGAAGCAGCATTTTGAAAGTATTGATGTTCAATTGAAGAATCAAAAAACGGTTACTATTCGTGTGGCATCTACTTTGGATGCTGTTAATCTCCTAAAGACAATCAAATCTTATGTAGGGGAAAGTCCTTATATTCCAAAGCTACAGGAAGAATTTAGGCTAACTCTAGAAGAGGCAAAAAAATGGATTCGTTCTCTTGATGAGCAAGCGAACTCTTTATTGTTAGTGGCGGTCTATGAAAATGAAATTATAGCGAATATAGATTTGACAGGAAATCAGAGGAAAGTAATGAGACATACTGCGGTGATAGGTATGGGGATGGCAAAAGAATGGCAAAATGTAGGCTTAGGAACGGCATTGTTATTTGCTATTATTGAATGGGCTAAAAAAAATCCAAATTTAGAATTAATTTGGTTGCAAGTTTATAGAGACAATCAATTGGGTAGGAACCTCTATGATAAAATGGGCTTTATTCAAAATGGTATTATAAAAGGCTTTTTTAAGCAGGATGGTCAATATTTTGATAACTTAACGATGTCTATGAAAGTAGGCTAAAAATAATGTAGTACTATTTTTGGTAGAAAGAATGAATTTCTTCGAGTAGTATTTCTTTTGAACAAGTTCCATTTTTTGCATTGTAAAATGTGTTGAGAATTGACTCATCAATCAATTCTCCATGTCTAATCTTCATAAGATGAGGGAATTTTTTATAATTTTTGAGTTGGTATAAAGCATCAGATACCAAATTAGGGTTGCTTTGAGATTGTACTTGTCTATTTTCTAAATAAACAATTTCTATATTCTTGTTTAGTGCAGGAAGGATTATTTCTTCAATGTAAGGGCGTGCCTTTCTTCGTTCATTATAACAGAAGAAATTCTTACCATGATTAGCTTGTAACCAAGCTTTAAATGCTTTATCTTTTTTCTTGTTAGAAAAGTAAATATCACTAATTGCTAAAAATGACAATACTGAAAAGCAAAATATGAAAATGCCGAAACAAACCATGGAAATAATAGAAAATGCTTCTATAATTACCATTTCGATTGCTTTTCTAACTGCACCACCCACTCCTGCATGACATCTGTAATGCGTTGCAGCTGAGCAGGATTGATGACGTAAGGAGGCATGGTATAAATATAACTTAGGAAAGGACGTAGCCAGACACCACGTTTTTTAGCAAAATCAGTAAACCCTTTAGTATACTTTTCGTCCGCCATTTCGAGTACTCCAATAGCACCCAAGACGCGACTTTCTTTGACGAAAGGAGAAGACTGTATGAGCAAAAGACTTGCTTTTAGTTGACGTTCTATGGCGTTGATTTTATCCAAATAGCCCTCTTGTTCTATGAGTTCTATTCCTGCTAAAGCAATACTACAGGCCAAAGCATTGCCCATGAATGTAGGGCCATGCATCAAGGCAGTATCATAACCTTCCCCATAAAACCCTTCAAAAACATGTGGTTGTACAATCGTAGCAGCATGACCCACATATCCAGCCGTTAGTGCCTTGCCCAGTATCATAACATCAGGAGAAATATTAGCATGGTTGGCAGCAAACAAAGCTCCTGTCCGTCCAAAACCAGTTGCTACTTCGTCAAGTAGGAGCAAGACATTATATTGGGTACAAAGCTGGCGAGCGGCTCGCAAGTAAGCGGGAGCATACATATTGAAGCCACCTGCACATTGTACAATGGGTTCTAGTATAAATCCTGCAATTTCGTGATGATGCTGTTGGAGCATTTGCTCTAGCTGAGCAATATCTTGTTTGAGTTGGGTAGGGTCTGGATTTTCGAAAGTAGCTTGTGGAGCAGGAATGACAAAATCACGGTTCAATATTCCCTTGTAGGTGATATGGAAATCATCATCACCACCTACTTCCATTGCCTTGAAAGTATCTCCATGATAGGCTTTGGTAAGCGAAAGCATCTTATGCTTCCCTTTGATTCCTTGATTCAGATAGTATTGTATGGCTATTTTGACAGCTACTTCTACACCAACTGATCCACTATCAGAAAAGAAAGTATATTCCAATCCTTCAGGGGTCAGTTCGGCTAGTTTTTCTGCCAATAGTTGGGCGGGACTGTGTGTCAGGCCACCCAACATAATGTGCGATAGCTTACCTGCTTGTGCCTGAATAGCAGCATTGATATGTGGGTGGTTATAGCCATGTATGGTTGCCCACCAAGAGGATACGCCATCGATTAGCTCAGCCCCATCTGCTAGCCTTAATAACACCCCTTGTGCAGACTCTACATGATAGGAAGGTGCTCTATTTTGCATTTGTGCATAGGGATACCAGAGTTTACTCATTTTCTTTCTTGTTAATTACGTTTTTGTAGTAGCGGTGCAATTTGCGATCAAGTTTAACAACTGCTTTAGCGGCTCCAGGGGTATTTAATTCGTTAACCCAAGAGGCCCTCAATGGAATAAAATATGGAAATGGTTCCTCTAATCGTTTTTTTAGTCTTCGCATAATCAGCACATCGAACGGAAAGTTAGCACTTTTTTTCATGTAATTGACCATAAAGACGGATTTCCCTGTAGGTAGGGTAATACTCGGATCTAGTTCTAGATTTTTATTCAGAAAAATTCCACTTTTAGTTCCTTTCATCAGTGTTTTGCTACTTGTATCATACATGACATAAATAGGGCAGAAGCGGAACGAATCTAGAAACATATTGATAATGGACTGATTCATTTGGTCACGATTTGCAATGGTGCCATCTAGTAATTTCTGATGTCTTGCCCGTTGTTTGGGCTTCAGTTTAGAGTTATTGGCAGTTTCTTGTAGGGTGGTTATTTTTCTATGATTGGTTTTTAGGCGAACAACCAATACCCCATTTTTAAGATCTACAATTGACTTTTCGGCGTAAGCTTTTCTTTCTTGTGGCAATAAAATATCTTCCCGTTGAGCCCAAGAAGTGGTATTCCAACACAAAATTCCTACTAAAACAATTACTACATTTTTCATACATTATTTTTTTTGTCAGGTGTGAGGTTGGGAAACATCTTCTTTTGGATCAGCAAAGCTAACTAAAACCCAAAAATTACACCACTTTTAATCGTCTTAAGTCTTTTTTAATAGTAGTTCTATTATTTATATCTATCAAAATTATTACTTTAGCACTTTGGAGTTCATTGTTGTCAAAATAAGTAATAATGGGTTTCCAGTAAGAATAAAAAATTGGTGTTAAATAGTTGATTGTTAATCTAATCAGTACAAAATAAACTTATCTCATGCAAACATCTGCTGATATACAAATGCTGAATGAGCGAATTGCTCACGAAAGTTTGGTGATAGAGCGTCTGCTCAATGAAACTTCTAAAGTCATCATTGGTCAACAATATATGTTAGAACGACTCATGATTGGTCTATTGAGTAGAGGACATATTTTATTAGAAGGACTGCCTGGGTTGGCAAAGACATTGGCTATCAATACTTTATCAAAGGCTATTGATGCTGATTTTCAGCGTATCCAGTTTACACCAGATTTATTACCAGCCGATATAGTTGGTACTATGATTTACAATCCTGCCAATAATCAGTTCAATGTTCGAAAAGGACCTATTTTTTCTAATTTTGTATTGGCAGATGAAATTAACCGAGCTCCAGCAAAGGTGCAATCAGCACTGCTAGAAGCAATGCAGGAGCGTCAAGTAACAATAGGAGATAATACCTATAAATTAGAAGAGCCTTTCTTGGTATTGGCAACTCAAAATCCAGTCGAACAGGAAGGGACTTATCCTTTACCAGAAGCTCAGACAGACCGTTTTATGCTCAAAGCTTCCATTACTTACCCTAGTAAGGAGGAAGAAAGAGAGATTATGCGGTTGAATATGACAGGAGCCTTCGAAAAAGTAACACCAGTAGCTACTATAGCTGATATCATGCAAGCCCGCAAGACGGTTCGAGAGGTACACATGGCAGATAGTATTGAGCAGTACATTTTAGATATTGTTTTTGCTACTCGTTTTCCTAAAGAACATGGTCTGCCCGAACTGGCTTCGCTCATTTCTTTTGGAGGGTCGCCTAGAGCTAGTATCAATATGGCATTAGCAGCTAAGGCTCAGGCCTACCTTAATCGACGTGGATTCATTATTCCAGAAGATATTCGAGCGATTGCGAAAGATGTACTACGCCACCGAATAGGACTGACATATGAGGCTCAAGCAGAAAGTATTACGGCTGAAGACATTGTCGAGAAAGTATTGAACACGGTTCAGATTCCTTAATTTTTTATATGGATGCTCTTATGATATTGCAGCAGTTGTTTTCTCTCAAAAATGGGCAGCCGTTTATCGTTCGAGAAGTTACTTATTACGATGCAGCTGCACTCAATCAGTTAGCTAGGACTATTTTTAGTTCTACCGATCAAGTATTGACTTCCCCCGAAGAGTTTGAGAAAGTAAATAATCTCAAAGCTCAAACAGAACGGATCAAACATTATACGGAACACAACTGTAAATGTATTTTGGTAGCAGAAGTGAAAGGGGAAATTGTAGGAACACTTGATTTTTGGAATGGACACCGAGCAAAGGTAGCACATACAGGCGAATTGGGTATGGGAGTGCATCCTGATTTTCGGAATCAGGGTGTTGGCAAGGGATTATTAGAGACCTTGTTGAGATGGGCAACGATACACCCTATTCTCGAAAAAGTTAAGTTGGGGGTTTTTGCGTCTAATGAACGAGCAATCCATTTGTACAGAAAAATGGGTTTTATACAGGAAGGTAGACGAATAGCAGAAGTAAAGACTGCCGAAAGTAGCTATATTGATATTATAGAAATGTATAAAATTGTAAAATAAAAGATGTCAGATAATATACAAGAAGAATTAGATCGATTAGATAAATTTAATAGCCCAATGGCTATTATCAAAAAAGCATTTTCCTCGTTTGGGGTTATCTTATTGATTGGCGGAGGAATGGTTTTTAGTTTTATACTAGGGGTGGTTTATTTATTGGGGTGGGGAGCTATCGTACCAACAGTTTGGCTATTAGGAGGATTGGTTTTACTGATGCTAGTGTTTCCAGCAGCTTATTTATTTGCTGCTTTTACGTATGGGCGAGCCTTGATTTTTTGGGAAGCTTATCAAGAAGCAGTCAAACCCATGGTAGCTAAAATAGTAGCAAGTATATTTAATCAATTTTTCCCTGACGGAAAAACACACACCGAAGATACGGTAACGGATGAGCTACTAAATCAAGAACTAGAACAACAGAGCAGTCGCTTAACAGATAAACTACCAGATTTCATTAGCTCTAGGCTAGAGTTGCTCTCTACTTTTAAAGCAATTATACATACGATGCGATTACAAAAGAGAAGTGGTGTCGCTAACGAACAGATCAAGTCGAAGGCAATGGCAAAACTTTTTGCTGCTTTAGATGAGCAGTTGTCAGGCGTAGTTTCAGCTCCGAGTATTTTGCCAATAGGAGGTTTAGTCTTAGTTAACATTGGATTTTTTATCTTTTTAATTTCATAATACTTTATGAGTAATACAGTACCCGAAATAGAGAAAATAAATCAGCTCAAAGCTTTCAATAGTCCTTGGGGTCTTATTAAGAAAGCCTTATCTTCTATTGCTATCATTTTATTGATTGGTTCTGGCTTAGTTGTCAACTGGATATTGGCTGTTATTTATGCTGTTGGCTGGTTTAGTGGTACGGGTTGGATATGGTACTTATTAAGCCTAGTCGCTTTATTACTTATATTTCCAGCGGCGTATTTAGTATCAGCATACTGGTATGGGCAGACCTTACTTTTTTGGGAAGCTTATCGGGAAATTGTTCGACCTGCTGCTGCTCGTATTTTTTCAGGAACATTGGATAAAATGCTGGTCAAATCAGAACAGAATGAAGAAATGACCGAGAGTGAAATTGTAGCTGAGTTGGAAAATAGAAGCAAACACTTGGTAGAGAAATTACCCGATTTTATTAGAGCTTATTTCCAAGTATTCATCACTGGTAAAGATGTTGTCAAACTAATAAAAAAACAACGAGCTGCGGGTGTAGATAAAGAAGCGGTTAAAAATAAAGCCATGTTGAGTATGTTTGAAGCACTGGATTTGCAATTATCGGAACTAGTAGAACCTTCCATGATTCCCTTTTATATTGTAGGAGGCGTAAATATTGTTTGTTGGTGGTTTATGTTTTAGGGAGAGTGGATAGGATTTTTTAGACTGCTAGAAGTAAGATGGCTAGAGGTTAGATATTGAATTGGATGGGTGTAGTTTTAGTAGTAAGTATAAAGTAGCAGGTAGTAAGATTTTGAAGTAGAATGTTTTTAAACTGCTAAAAGTAAGATGGCTAGAGGTCAGATTTTGAAGTGGATGGGTGGAAATTTAGTAGCAGGTAGTAAGTATCAAGATTATCAAGTGGGGTAGACTATTAGAGATTAGATGGTGAAGATATTTAACAAGATCACCCCTAATTGAAGAGAAAGTATTAAAAAACTCCAAGAGGTAGAATTATTAATTAGCCCATTATTAATTGTTAATTAATTGAACAGTTACAATTGACAAATTAAATGACGACAAAAGAATTACTAAAAAAAGTCCGTAAAATAGAGCTTAGAGCGAAGGGGCTTTCCAATCAAGTTTTTTCGGGAGCGTATCGCACGACCTTCAAGGGACGAGGTATGTCTTTTAGTGAGGTACGTCAGTATCAGTATGGAGATGATGTCCGAAATATAGATTGGAATGTAACCGCACGAACGAATGAACCTCATATTAAGGTTTTTGAAGAAGAACGGGAGTTGACTTTTATGTTACTGATAGATGTGAGTGGTTCGGCTTATTTTGGTACAACACAACAAACTAAGAATGAAATAGCAGTAGAAATAGCAGCGACATTGGCGTTTTCAGCAGCTACTAACAATGACAAGGTAGGAGCGATTTTTTATTCTGATAGTGTAGAACAGTTTATTCCACCCAGAAAAGGGAAACCACATATCATGCGAATTTTGCAGGAGTTAATTACGATTAAGCCTAAATGTGTGACGAGTGATTTGGTACCTGCCTTGAAGTATTTGACAGGGATTGTAACTAAAAAATGTACGGCTTTTGTACTGTCAGATTTTATGATGCAAGGGTATGAGAATGCAGTTAAACTAACGGCTAATAGACATGATACGATAGGAATCCACTTGTATGATCCACTAGAGGTAGAAATGCCAAACGTGGGACTATTGCCTGTAGCAGATTTGGAAACAGGAAAAACAAGCTGGATTGATACTTCAGATAAAAAAACACGAGAGGATTATAACCGTTGGTATAGTGATAATAAACAATACTTTCGCCAAACTTTTCTTCAGAGCGGGGCAGATGTATTGAGTATTGCGACGGATGAACCTTATTTGTTATCTTTAATCAAATTTTTCAAAGAAAGATAGTGCAAAGATTATATTACATATTACTTTTTTATGGTTTTCTGATGCAAGGGCAGCTACTAGCTCAGGGGCAAGTAGACATTCTATTGGATAGTACCAACTTTTTGATTGGAGACCCATTAGACTTGCAAATAGTAGTCAATGTACCCAAAGGTAATAAGGTGCGAGCAGCTAGCAATACTACCAAAATAATAGAAGAGGAAGGATTTGAGGTATTGGACATTGAAGCCATAGAACAAAAAGTGGGCGTCAAAAATGTCACAACAAAACAGCGATTAACAGTAACAGCGTGGGAACCTAAAACGTATGTTTTGCCGACACTGAAATATTACTATCAAAATGGAGGAGACACTATTTTTGTCAATTCTTTGCCACTGATGATAGAAGCGAAAACACCTACTGTAACAGGAGATTCGACTTATGTAGCGGATATAAAACCTATTTTGGCTGAAAAACCAAACCTATGGGATAGGATAATTGCTTTCTTTTCGCATCCGATGGTGTTGGCAGCACTGATCATGTTATTATTAGGAGGAATTGTATTTGCTATTTGGTACTGGATGACCAATAAGAAAGAAAAAGTTGTTACCATTAGTCCAGAGGATTTAGCATTAGAACGTTTGTCGGAACTAGAAAAGCAAAACCCACTTCATCAAAAAGATTTTAAAGCCTTTCATACACAGATTTCTTTTATTCTGAGAGCTTATATCAAGGGGCGTTTTGGCGTCAAGGCGTTAGAAAAACCTTTGGAGAATGTATTGCCTCAAATAGAAGGACATCAATATTTGAACAAAGATCTATATGGTGAATTGAAAACAGTATTGAAACATGCTGATCTAATCAAGTTTGCTAAAGCCTCTCCTTTGGATATTGCTAATCAGAAAGCTTGGGACATAAGCTATACCTTGATAGATACCGTACGCAATAAACTTATTGAAGAAGCAGAGATAGCTGCGGCTAGAAAATAAATTATGATAATAGGAAATATAGAAATAACATCGCCTTGGTGGCTGTTACTTTTGCTACTTTTGCCACTGGTGATTCGTTGGTATTGGCAGCATAGAGGTCAGTATTTTCCTACGGTTAGTCTCTCTAGTACACAAGGTGTCGAACAGGCACCTGTCAGTTGGAAAGTAAAAGCTCGACCTATCGTACAAGTGCTACATCTACTAGCATTAGTGAGTTTGATTATTGCATTGGCTCGACCTCGTTCGGTATTGCAGGAGGAAAATATCAATGCAGAAGGTATTGATATTATGTTGGCAATGGATGTATCTACTTCTATGTTGGCACGTGATTTTGAACCTGATCGACTAGAAGCCTCGAAGGAAGTTGCAATGGAATTTGTCAGCCAACGGCCTCATGATCGTATTGGTCTAGCCGTTTTTGCAGGAGAGAGTTTTACTCAATGTCCTTTGACAACAGATCATAGTGTACTGAAGATGTTTTTGGATAACCTCCAATGTGGACTCATAGAAAATGGTACCGCTATTGGTATGGGATTGGCCAACTCGGTTGGGAGACTAGACAAGAGTGATGCTAAAAGTAAGATCGTGATTTTGCTAACAGATGGAGTCAATAATACAGGACATACACAGCCAATGCAAGCGGCCGATGCCGCTAAGAAACTAGGGATAAAAGTTTATACCGTTGGAGTGGGAACAGAAGGGCATGCTCGGACTCCTACTACACAACTTCCCAATGGACAGTTTTTGTATGGTTGGGCTCCAGTAGAGATTGATGAATACTTGCTTCAACAGATCTCTGCGGAGACAGGAGGGCAGTATTTTAGAGCGACAGATATGAATGAACTCAAAAGTATCTATGCTCAGATTGATAAATTAGAAAAAACACAAATAGAAACTACGACCATTCGCCGCTACAAAGAACTATTTCATTCGTTTGTGATTTTGGCTATTTTGCTAGTGATGCTCGAGTTAGTATTAGTCAATACCTTATTCAAAACTATTGTTTAGATGTTACACTTAGAACAACCACAATATCTTTGGCTATTATTAGGTATTCCTGTTTTTATAGTCTTGTTTGTTTTGGTAACCAAACAAATCCAGAAAAACCGAGCACATTTTGGAGCTTTGTTAGGACTAGAGCGGTTAGCACCTCAGATTTCGACTAAAAAACGTCCATTGAAATTTAGTTTGTTATTGATCGCTTTTGCATTTTTAGTTATTGCATTGGCCAATCCACAGATGGGGAATAAAACACAATCGATTAAACGACAAGGAGTAGATGTATTCATTGCTCTTGATATTTCTCGTAGTATGTGGGCTCAAGACCTCAAACCGAACCGAATGGAACGAGCACGGCAGTTTGCTCAGAAACTCGTACAATCTCTCAAAGGGGATCGAATAGGGTTAATTTTGTTTGCAGGTCAAGCGTATTTGCAAATGCCATTAACAGTTGATTATGCAGCAGCAGAAATGTTTGTGCGTACAGCTAGTCCTGCTATCGAAATAACACAGGGTACGGCTATAGAAGAAGCCATTAATTTGGTGGTAGAGCTGGGAGAAAAGGAAGAAAGTCAAAAACAACGAGCAATCGTTGTCTTGACAGATGGAGAAAATCATGAACCTGCTGCGGTAACAGCTGCTAGTAAGGCTAAGGATAATGGAATTACCACATTTTTGGTAGGAGCAGGAACAGAAGCAGGAGCACCTATACCAGTGTCGGAAAGAGGTAGACGACAGTTTAAACTTGATAAACAAGGGCAAATTGTTCAGAGTAAAATGAATGGAACATTATTGCAAGCGATTGCAACTGCAGGAGGTGGAGATGTATTAGATATTACTAATCCAGATAAAGCGATAGGGCAGCTACGTCGTCAGTTTTCAAAACTAGAAAAATCAGAATTTGAACAGCAGAATTTTGATGTATTTGAAACTTATTTTCAATATTTCGTTGCCATTGCTTTCTTCTTACTATTGATAGAGTTTTGTATTGATTATCGTAAAAATAAATGGGTCAACTAAAATAAATTAGTACTAGATAGATTCCTTTTTAGAAAGGAAAGGTGACTTTAAGTCGTCTACTTATATATATAGTAATATAGGTAGACGACTTTTTATTTTATTGTAAATAGGAGTCCTCAAGATAGACTATATATTCATTTAATATTGCAATATTTATTATGTTTAGACAACAACTAGAAACGCTAAAATTTGTTGGTTTCGTATATAAACTTTATTTTTAGTAAACTTAAAAAAAATTACCCTTCCACTACGATCACTACACTATTGATAAACTGGCTTCCCTCTCCCCTAAAAAAGGCCGTTTACAACTATTTACTTCTAAAAATATAATAGCTATGTTTTTCAAACATTTCCTTACTCTCTGTCTATTAGTAGCCGGTCTTTTTTTACCTCAGATGCATACTTTACAAGCCCAAAACCCAGGAGGGGTTAGTAGCAGTATAGAACTTTGGCTTCGAGCAGAAGATTTAGCGACAACAGCTACGACATCTGATTGGCCAGATTTTTATGGAGTCAATGATGGTCTTTTTCATACAAGTGTTGGAGGAGGTTATGGAGTTAGTGTTAACAGTATTAATTCTAACCCGACTGTTATTATCAATGATGAGTGGTTTGAGAGTAATGCAAATAGTAATGGAAATGATTTGAATGTATTTGTAGTTTATAAGCTTGATCAAAATAATGCCTCTCTATGGGGAAATGATTCCTCTAATACTAATGGACATGATGGGCGTTTTGCTACAAGTCAAAATGTTTCACGAACTAATAGTACTATTAGAAATATCGCTGCAAATACTGTAGGGGATATTTATATTCATCACACCCAAATTGGTGCGTCTTCTGGTGTATATGTCAATGGAACATTCAATACCTTGAATGAGAGTGGAACTCGTAGTAACAATACCAATGTTAACCAAAGAAACTTTGAAGGTATTTTCTTAGGGCGTAAGGAAACGGATGAAACTAGTAGTGGAGATATTCGAGATATGGAAGTCGCAGAGTTTATTGTATATGATGGAGTTTTGACTAATGCAGATCGAGAACGTATTAGTTCTTACTTAGCCATAAAATATGGGGTTCAAATTGATGCGTATAATTATGTATTGAGTAATGGAACGACTATTTGGGACAGAGGAGTGGCTAATACAGGAGGAAGTAACTATAATCATAATATAGCAGGTATAGCTAAGGATGGAGGTTCTGGATTAGTACAATTGAATTCTAGAAGTGAAGAAACAGATAATTTATTAACGATATCGACAACTAATTCAAACTTAGGAGCAAATTCAGCCTTAGTTTGGGGGCATAACGATGAAGATACAGATGATGAAGTTGTATTTGCTAGTACAGAAAACTTCTTTATGAAAGGAGAGCGAATGGAGCGTATATGGCAGTGTCAGAAAGAGGGTACAGTTGGTAATGTCACTATCACCATGGAAATTCCTAGTGGTGATTTACCTAATGACTTTACAACTAATAACATAGTTTTGTTAGTATCAGATGATCAAAATTTTACAACTAATGTCCAAACTTATCGTGTATCTACCAGTGGTAATAACAGAACAATAACTAATGTTAGTCTTAATGATGAACAATATTTTACCTTAGCTAGGTTAGATGGAGCAATGTGGGTAAAGGCAGACGCAACAGGTAATAATACTGGCGGTAATTTAGTCAGTACTTTAGTAGACAATATTGGAGGAATTAATAATATGGTCAGTGGAGGTGGAAATCGCCCAACTTTTGTTTTAGGAGGGGCTTCTAATAGTACTTTTAACTTTAATCCTTATGTACAATTCAATCAAGGTACTAGTGGAGAGTATTTAGAGGCACCAAATTTCAGGGGATTTGGCGAAAGTACGGCATCGACTTTTTTAGCAGTACGTAGGAATAATTCAAATAGTCCTGGAGATTTAGAGGCATTATTTTCTTACGCTGCTGGTAGTGATGATAATGAATATGTAATGGAGGATCCTACAGGTATAGATATACTTGTTAATAATGATTTTTTTAGCATTACGTTTGGGCATACATCTAATTTTAATATTGTATCTAATACACCTCGTATTATTGCTAATATTAGAGGAGATAATACTAGAAGTTTAATAAGATTAGATGGATTTGAAGATGATGATAATTATCGGAATAATGATGATATTGATGGAGGCGGTTCCTTTATATTCGGTCAAGAACAAGATAATGTTGGAGGCGGTTTTAATTCCAGTCAAGAATACAATGGAGATATAGCTGAAGCTATCGTCATGAGTGAGCGAGTTTCGACTCAAGACCGTCAAATTATTGAATCTTACCTAGCCATTAAATATGGTATTACATTAAATAATGATTATTATTTATCGAATGGTACTACGCGTACTTGGAATAGGGGAGCCAACAGCGGTGATTATAACAACAATATAGCAGGGATTGGTCGAGATGACTTTATTCAGCTCAATCAGGTAAAATCTAGAAGCCAAAACCCTACCAATGTTCACGTAACAATTGAGAAAAATGGCGGAAATTTCCCGAATGATCAAGCTCATTTAATATGGGGGTGTGATACCTCTGATTATGATATTTTTAGTATTGCAAATGCTCCAACAGGGGTCAATAAATCAGAAAAAATATGGTATGTACAGAATAATTCGAATAGAATTATAGGAGTAAATGTAATAATGGATATACCTCCTTCATTAGCTGCCCAGCCTGGCTTTTTGCCTGTGTTGTTGACCTCTTCATCTAATAACTTTAGTGGAGCTACTCCTATACCAGGATCAATCGTCAATAATGAAATTGTATTTTCAAATGTTAACTTACCTAATGGTTCATTTTTCTCTTTGGGAGTAGAAGAAGGGATTGGATTTAAAAACAACGATATTGGAGCTCCTACCTCATTTGAGGCATGTCCTGGATCTAGCATTAGTTTTGTTTATAATGACTTTCCTACGGATCCAAGCTTTTTAAGTTTGACGGACACGACAGGAGCTACTATTACAATTCCTTTAAATCTTATTTCATCCAATCCTTCTGCCGGAGGTGTCTCAGGAGAAGTAGAATGTATAGTTCCTTCGACAGCAGGCTCAGGAAATATAGCATTGTTGGATGCCAATAGCATTATTTTATATACCCGAACGAATTTTATTGTACATAACCCATTGATTGATTTTTTCCCAACAAGAGATCCACTCTGTGCGACAGATACCGCTAGATTGATTGGGATACCATTAGGAGGAATTTTTTCTTCAGGTAACCCAAGTCTTTATCCGGGTATCGTTAGTAATGATAGTATTGTTGGGTTGGCGGCAAATTGGAATGGTGTAAGAAACGAGATTGTAGATTCGGTGGATGTCATTTATACTTATACGCCTAGATATATAGATGGAACTCCTTGTCTTAATTCTATTCCTAAAACTAAAACAATCAAAATAAGAGATAATCGTATTAATAATATTAATTATAATTACATAATTACACAAACTTCACCTCCTACGACTTCAGACAGAAAATTATTAGATAATTCTATAGGAGGAGCAACAACGAATACATTACGCGATATCAGCCCAACTATTCCAGGAGGAAGTAATTTTGATTTTTCATTTACAGGAACTTATGTTCAAGAAGATGTCAATAACAATACTTACACTTTCTTGACTGATCAAGCAGTAGGAAGTGGAACAAATAGTTCCTTTCCCGTTACTTTACGATACAATAATGGAGGATGTATAGGAGAAGCTACGAATAATATTGACGTATTTCCTCCGTTACGTTTTTTAGGTTTAGCAGATACGCTGTGTAGAGAGGCGAATCCTTCTAGATTTGGTCGAGATCCACTTCCAGAGTATAGGGATACCATGACGAATGAAAACTTTACATTTGGGGGGACTACTATTAATAGAAACTTTCATAACAATCGCATTGTATCAGTAATAGTAGATACCAATGCTCATCCAATAGCATTTCAACGGGCGATTGATACCATTAGGACTGTAGTCAATGATGAACTGTATAGTTTTGATCCTAACGACATACCTGATTCTATCCCATATGTTAGTCTAATAATGGTTTATCAAACGACTATAGAGACCACGACTTCTACTAGTTCTGGTACTACTAGAACACGAGATACATTTGATTTAATAGCTTTTGATACTGTTTATTTAGAAGATAGACCTGTTCCTCAGATCTCAGGTATTGATAGTTTTTATTGTGAAAATGCAGAAATAGACACCTTACGCCCTTCACCTGTATTTGAGACCGTTAATCGTACTTACTTTACCTTATGGGGAGATAATGGATTTGGATTTAATACTAGAGATACACTTATACAGGATACACTTTTTGATTTTAGTTATCATTATTTGAAGCAAGTTCCTAA
This sequence comes from uncultured Aureispira sp., assembly GCA_964404215.1. Classification (GTDB taxonomy): domain Bacteria; phylum Bacteroidota; class Bacteroidia; order Chitinophagales; family Saprospiraceae; genus Aureispira. The sequence goes on from CAYOJF010000028.1 coordinate 26,596, forward strand.
TAGAGATAGAAATTTACCAATACAGCTTGTTTATACAGTAGATCGGTATGGGTGTGTTGACCGAGATACAGCATACACTATTATTGTTGCTCCGGTTCAAGCAATTATACAAAACAATTCACCTTACTGTACTAGTGATTTACCAAGTACTATTAATGTTGGTTATACAGGATTACCACCCACTGGTGGAGATGGTTCTTTTTTGTCTGCTCTAGGGCTGGATACAACAAATACAGGTTTTGCTAATTTCTTCCCTCAACAAGCTGGACCGGGTAATCTACCAATCGCATTTGAGTATACAGATTTTTATCAATGTGTGAGTACTGCTTATGATACTCTAATTGTAAGAGAACCGCCTGCTATTCAGGTGATTGCAGATCAAGTAGGGAGAAATGAATTCTGTGCGAATGACTCCAGTGCTACTCTAGAGACGATATTATTACCTAGTGGAGCACCAGCCAATTCACCGTTTTATACAGGAGCAGGAGTTTTTGGAAACAACTTTAATCCCGCAGTAGTTTTTGGCCCTGGGGGAGGTACCACTACTATACAATCTGAGTATACGGATTCTTTTGGATGTAAAGGATTTGATACAATCAGGATTCAAATAAATGCCATCCCTAATCTAAGTCTAAATGGATTTAATGGAGTGAATAGCCCAACAGGAGCTTACGATCATAAATATTGTTACAATGATTCTTCATTCGTTATTAGTGGGTCTCCGTCCCATTTATCTGGGCAAGGAGGTAATATATCAGGAGCAGGCGTAGTCTTGATTGATAGTACGTATTATTACAATCCTAATTTTTCTGGCCAGAATGAAACTACAGTTAACCTAGTGACCTACACTTTTACAGATAATAAAGGTTGTAGTAATATAGATACTGCTTTGGTATTGGTAGACTCTATCCCAGAAACAACACTAACTGGTCTGGATACGGCTTACTGTGTCAATGATTTGCCTGTATTTGCTATTGGATTTCCCGATACGGCTACTTTTGCAGGGTCAAGTATATATGGAGGAGTAGGAATCAATCCTAATACAGGTTCTTTTGATCCTTCTATTGCAGGAGTTGGACGAACTATATTGAGTTATTCTTTTGAGGATAGAGAGGGATGTGCTAATACAGCTTTTGATACTATTGTTGTTAATCCACTTCCCATTCCATCCTTCGGTGGTTATGATCCACAATACTGTACTGCTGATCCAAATGATACTCTAGAGAGCAATAATCTAGTGCATCCAAATTCTTCTTTTTTCTTTTATGGAAACTTGATTATAGATTCGATTGGGATATTGAGTCCAGATACTTCCTTGATTGGAGTTCAAACAGTTTTCTATAGTTATACTGACTCGTTTGGATGTACAGATATACGGGGAGAAAATATATTTATACACCCCACACCAGAGGTTACGGTGAGTGGATTAGACTCTGCTTATTGTTTCAATGCTGACAAAGATATTATTTCAATCTTCCCTGCACCTGGTTTCTTAACTACTAATGATAATGGGTTTAATTACAGAGGAAATACTATTGAATTTACACCAAGTGCAGATACGGCAGGGGTGAAATCATTTACTTATATTTATGTAGATCTAGCCACTACTTGTTCGGACACAATTAGTGCAAGAACTTATGTACATAAACCTAATGTTCCTGAATATACAGGTTTAGATACTACCTATTGTGAGATAAGAGATACCTTCGCTTTGAATGGCTTATCTACTGGTGGCTCATTTTCTGGATTAGGAATTATAGATGATGGCAATGGTAATTTTAGTTTCAGCCCAGCTAAGGCAAGTTCGGGAGTACATGATATCACTTATCAGGCACTAGATACATTTATTTATACAGGGACAGTTCCAAGTGCTACATTAGTATGTTCTGTTGATACTGTAGGAGAAGTTACAGTTCGTCCATTACCCGTCCCTAATATTCAGACACCAGTAAATAACCAACGTTTCTGTAGCTCTGATACTATTATGCCTATTATTACTAATACAAACAATAGTGTATTAGATACTTTCTTCAGTGATGAAGGAGGTATACTGATGGTCGTTGATACAATTCTTAGTACTATTACTGTTGGTGGAATTACTTATACTGTTGTTGATTTTGATACAACTTACTCCTTCAATCCAGCTACAGCTACTATTGGTACTAATATCATTAACTATACCGTATTCAATAATTTTGGCTGTTCGGATTCGATACAGTATACTTACTTGGTAGATGGCTTCAAAGAAGCAGAGTTTGCTCTAGATAGCGTCTTTTGTGAGTCAGAGGATTCTGTTGTATTATTTGGAGTGCCTAGTGGTGGAAGATTTTTGAGGGACAATGATACGGTAGCAGAGCCTTCCTTCTTTGTACCTAATGGAAATTATGTCCAAGGAATGTCTAGTACTTATATTGATAGTTTCTTGATTGATACCATGATTTATGTCGTACAAGATGGAGCCTGTTTTAGCTCTGATACACAGTATGTTCGAATCAATGGCGTTCCACGGCTTGTTTTAGAAGGACCTAACCCATTAGATAACTATTGTCTCATTGATGATACACTGAACTTAAACTTGCAACCAATGGGGGGAACCTTAACGGGGGCTGGAGTACTCTTCAATCGAAGTGATATGATATTGAGTATAGCGGGAGCAGGTGTACATACTTTATTTTATACTTACCAAGACTCCACTACTGGTTGTGTCAATACCGCTACGGATACCTTCCGTGTTTATGGACAACCCCAGGTTGATTTTGCTGCCATAGGAGGTTGTCAGTCAGATAGTATTTTCTTTTGGCCAGACAATCAAATTTTAGGCTTGAATAATCAGTTCAGCAATGGGCAGCCTATTGATTCGATTACAGAATTATACTGGGATTTTGATGGTAGTGGCAATATATTGGCAGTAAATGGGAGCAATACCTTATTAGACTCCTTCCATCATGTTTATAATACTCCTGGAGTTTATTATCCACAGTTGATTGTGACTAATCAGAATACTTGTACCGATACGGCATCGATTCGTTTGGTGATTTCGCCATTGATTCAGAATTATCCTTATGATGAGACATTCCAAACATCTAATGGAGATTGGTATGCAGAGGATAGAGATCCGAACCAGTCACAGTTGTGGCAATGGGGAACTGATAATAATCCAGCTGGTATTGATGGAGGTACCAATGGTAACTTATTTTGGGAAACTAATTTGAATAGTTCTTATTCTATTAATGAAGACGGATGGGTTTATGGTCCTTGTTTTGATTTGGATACATTAAATCGCCCTATGATTAAACTGGACTATTGGTCAGATTCTAGAGAAAATGTAGATGGCACTGTACTGGAATATCAGCAAGCAGATGGACAATGGAAACCATTAGGTCAAATAGGAAATGGTATCAACTGGTATGATACGCCTATTATTACAGGGCAACCAGGAGATCAAAATATTGCTCCTATTGGTTGGTCTGGACAAACGAATGGTTGGACAGATGCAAGATATCGATTAGATGAATTTTTGACAACTGGACGAGCATTACGCATGCGTGTGGCATTCGGTTCCCCTGCGATTAGTTTAGGGGCTAATTATTATGATGGTTTTGCATTTGATAATGTATGGGTGGGAGATAGAACACGAAATGTGTTATTAGAAACTTCATCTGATATTACCTTGTCAAACATGATGCGAATCAATAATCATGTTTATAGCTTAATTTTCAATACAGAGCTTAATAAGGATGTTACATTGGTACAATACAACTGTTGTTTAGGAGATGAATTCTATTTAGATAATATTGATATTACGGATAAACTGAATATTGTATATGGTAACTCTAGTCCAGGAAAAGCTTACATCAATGGAGCAACTAACAATATTCCACCATCATTACTCTTAAACAAGCGTAATTTTGAAGAGGATATGTTACAAGATCCTAAGTTTACAGTGGAAATTGATACTTTCTATACAGATGCTCAAAACTTAACGGTAACAGCAACTGTAACAGCACGAGAAAACTTACCAATGAGTAATTATCGTATTCATACTATTGTAACAGAAGATTCTTTGCTTTATGATGGTACGTTGGATATGATTCAGGCAGTAGCTCGTAAAGATGATGAGTCACTAAATACATTCAATACAGATTGGATACCTGGTCAGTGGGAAACGGTTACACTTAATTGGAATCATGGTTCTTCGACGGTGAATTATAATCCGAATAACTTCCAAGTAGTGGTATTTATTCAAGACTTGACGAGTAGAGAGGTATTCCAAGTGAACAGCTCTAGAGATGTATCAGGATACTTACTTGTTCCAATTCCAATAGTTGGCACTGATAATAATGCAGATCAAGATGCTTTAGAGTCTATTCGGAATATGAAACTCTACCCGAATCCATCAGCTAGTTATTTCCAAGTAGATTTTGATCAGCCACTAGAAGAAGAATTCCAATGGAGATTGGTAGATATGCGTGGAGTAGAAATCCAGTCGGGTACTCTAGAGGAAGGTGCACAAGATCTGAGGGTTGAAAATGAAGCACTTCCTACTGGTATGTATATCTTTACGGTACAGAATGGAAGAGTATTCTCACAGAAAAAAGTGATTATAAATCAAAAATAATTGAACTTAAAGCAACTTTTTGAAGGTCAATTACGGTTTCGTAATTGACCTTTTTTTATTGAAGTCATTTAAAATAATTAGAATAATGAATAAAGATTTTTTGATTGGGTTTCTAGTCGGAACTGTTTTATCTTTGATACTTTCTTTGGGGGGATTTTACTATTATGTAGTACAAGAAATACAAACTGCCAAGACAGAGGCAAAAGAAAATGTTGCTCTAATGAAAAGTATTTGGAAAGAAGAATTGAAAGACCAAGTGACTACTCTAGCAACAGAAAAAAAAGAACAATTATTGAATCATCTTCGAGAGAAAATAGCTCCTCAAAAAGATAGCGTGACAGTAGATACAATAGAAAAATAATCCTTATTTATGAATAAAAAAATAGTCTTATACACACTACTCATCTTATTGACTAGAATAGAAATAGGACGGACTCAGAATATTGGGTTAGATAATAATTTGAGAGGTGCTTCAGCATTGGTAGTAGGAGTAGATAATCAAGCTATAGGTAAGTCAGCGACTGCTCTGGGAGGAGTCAAAAACAAAGCAATAGGTGATTATGCAGTAGCAGCAGGGTTTCATAGTATTGCCTATTCTTATGGCGAATGGGTAGGTGGAATGTATAACACGCCCTACACTCCTATTAGTAGGGTAGAGTGGAAGGGGTTAGATCGTATTTTTGTGATTGGTAATGGGCAACATGATACATTACGCTCTAATGCATTAACCGTCTACAAGAATGGAACAATCAATATCAATGATGCTTACTCATTGCCTAATAAAGATGGGCTACTACATCAAGTATGGACAACGAATGGGAATGGTATTCTATCATGGCAGAATATAGAAATGATTCCGAGTACTAAAGTAGGGACTTTGGGGGCTGAAAGTTTTAGTATTCAGACGAATAGTATCCCCAGACTAGAGATTAGTGAGAATGGGTATGTTTTGCTAGGTGATACTAAAGAAAGACCTACTTCTTTATTAGATATAAATGGGAAGAATGGAATACACCAATTTAGACTTCGACACTCCTTTACGCCAGAGAGTACAAAAGACCCAAGAGGCAATGTAGGAGAGGTGAGCTGGGATGAGAATTATATTTATATAAAAACAAACGTAGGGTGGAAAAGAAGTAGCTTGACTACCTTCTGATAAATAGGAATGGCTATCTGAATAGGAGAATCAGATAGCCATTTAGTTTTATTGATAAAAATCAGTCCGAATGGATTGCAGTACTCGCTCAATTTTTTGTTTGTCAGGCTGATTTTGTAATACAGTGGTTTGATAGAGTTGTTCTACTTGCTCAATTTTTGATTGAGCTCTTGCTATTAGTTCATCGTATTCGAACTCTCCTGCACGAATAGCTAACAATTCAGCACGATTTGGTCGTTTGACAATAATCTTTTGTTCAGATAGAATTTCGATCGCCATATCCAAAAGTCGGAAAGTGTGCATCATGTTTTTAGAATCATAATTTTTGCCATGAGCGATAGTATTGGTATAACGAGCATCATTGCGTTTTTCGACCCAGCTCCAGTATTCTTTATAGTCTTTACAATATTTTCGATAGCCATCTTGATTAAAATACAATATAGCCTCTTGTGTAGCCTCTTTGGGGATACTACTCAGCACAATCATATCAGTGGTTTTGGGACGCATGATTCCATGGTATCCTAGTTGTTTTTGATGATCGTAATACAACCCATAAACATCTTTCATATGTGGGATTTTGATGAGTCCACAATGAGCTTGTTGATAGTTGTTTTTGGCTAGCCATTTTTCGAGTGTAATCGCTCCTTGTTGGTATTGTACATAGCAAAAGTCTAATACCTTTTTTCGCTTCTTAGCCATTGGATTGACAATTTTTTTATTCAGACCTCTAGCTTTTCGTATTTGTGTCATGGCATATCCTGCAAAACTATCCTTACACCACTTTGATAAAAAAAGTTCGGTCTGTAGTCGGGCAAACAATGGATGTCTATAACGAATACATTCTGCTGGTGTTGCTAACATTTCTAGCAAGTTAGGATTGTTTTTGTATAGCAATTCTACAAATCTTCGAAGCTCATAATAGACTTCATCATTATTCGCATCATTGATCTGAGGGACATAATTAAGCCCATAAAACGCTTCTTGAGGTAATATGAATACTCCTTTTATATCGGTATCAGAAGATGGTAAATCAAGCCCATAAGCTTTACTACCACTGATACACTCAAATAGGAGCAAGTTTTTATCCTTTAGATCTTGTATAGTCCACATTACACTTCTAGTTTATTTCTGAAAAAATTATCAAGGGCTGTCTCTTCATTAGGAAACCCAGATAGGCCTTTTGCTTTTGCCTGATAGATTTCTATTTGTTCTTGAATGAAGGTTTGTATGATTGGGATTGGAGCAATGAAATCCCCTTCCTGAGCAGCTATTTTCTGTTGTACTAAGTCTTGGATAGCAACATATAACTCCGATTTATTTTTTAATTGATTTAATAACGGTGCAAATTCCATAGGAGGAATCGTGTTTTTGTCACAAATCCAGATAGCAGCTAGTAATGGTCGTAAGACGTAAAAATACTTTTTGATATCCATCTGGTGATTAACCAATCCTTTCGCTAGCGAACTTTTTGCTAACCCTAAATAGTGAAAAGCTGTATTTTTAGGTCTAAAATAAGATTGACTCAATTTCCAGAGTTGTTCTCGGAATTCGTTATCATTTTTATATAGAATAGGAGACTGTAGCCATTCAAAAGGACTAGCGTTGGAGCTTTTTAGTAGCCTTAAGGTTTTTCGTAATTCCCATCCTGTCAGATCCAGTTCATTATCATCTACACCTAAGTCAATGGTTTCGGGAGGAGTCTGAAGTGAAAGATAACTATCTTTAGGATATACATAAATAAAACGAGCATCAAAGTCACTGTTTGGGGATGCAAAACCCCATGCTCGACTACCTGATTCGGCTCCATATAGAATACGTATACCTCGTTCTGTTTCTAGTGCGGCTAATTTTTCTAGGATAAGATTTTTCATGGTTAATAACCTTTAGTGGGTTCTATTAATAGTATTGGGATACAATTATATATTCAAAATAGTTCCCCAATAAAAAAGGTTCTATTCCCTTTGAAATGGAAAATAGAACCTATGAAAATTGTATCGTAGAAAATGAGGGAAGTTGATTACTCTTCTTCCATTCTGTTTTCATCCCAGAAAAGTAGTCGAGCGGCAGCACGTCCTTTTTTAGGATGTTTATCTTTTTTATCCGCTTTTTCTTGACGATTAGCTTTTCGTTTAGCAAGCTTTTCTTTTTGTTCGTCTGTCATATATTTTTCACGAATCTCTTTTTTTGCAGCACGCCATTCAGGTGATTTTTGTTTCATGGTGGTCATACTACTTGCTATGAGAGCTTCATTCCGTTCCATAAAAGGTTTCATGGATTCCATGAAAGCTTTTCGTTTAGCTTTAGCTCCATCACGAAATTCTTTCATTTTTGTTTTTCGTGCTTCCTTATCCAGTCCTTTAGTGGTAGATTTATAAGTTTTGCGTTGATCTTTGAGTTCGGCTCTGAGTTTTGTCTCTTCTTCTCTTTTTTGCTCCAAAAATTGAGCATCCTCACGGCTTAGGCCTGATATTAGTCTACCGTAAGCATCCTGCATAACAGGCTTGATATTAGTTTCTGAATAAGCTTTGAGCTCTACTTTACAAGCTTTTCTATTCTCTTTTTTTTCTTCTTTTTGTCCAAAAGAAGAGGTGCATACCCAACAGATAGCAACCAATATTAATGCAATATTTTTCATTGATTTGATTTTTGATTTTAGCAGCAAGAGGAGGAAATTAATTTTCCTCCTCTTACTTACAGTAGATCTAAACATATTCTTGGATGGAATGAAGGATTATTCTCCATCTTCTCCCCAAGCATCATTTTTAGCATCCCAAAATAGTAATCGCATAGCTCCTTGGTTTTCACCTTTTTCAGCTCCTTTTTTACCCTTTTTACCTTTCTTCTTCCCTTTTTTTCCTTCCTTTTTATCTTTTTTTTCTTCAGTCATGTATTTTGCACGAATCTCTTTTTTAGCCGCTTTCCAGTCAGGTTGTTTGGCTTTGATAGTCGCTAGACTTTGTGTCAATAAGGCTTGATTACGCTCTATAAATGGGGTCATTTTTTGTGTCAAAGCTTTTTTGTTCTCTTTTGCCTCCTTTTTGAGTGCGTCTCTACTTGCCGCTTTATCTTCTTTACTTAATCCTTTATTGGCCTTTTTGTTAGCTTCTTTTTTAGCTTTGAATGCTGCACGTGTTTTTTGTTGTTCTGCTCTAGCGGTATTCAAGAACGCTTTGTCATCGGCACTTAGCCCTGCCAATAATTGATTGTAAGCGTCCTGCATAACTGGACGGATGTTAGCTTCCGAATAAGCTTTGAGTTCTGTTTTAAGTGCTTTTTTGTCTGCTTTTCCTTTTTTCTGTGCGAAAGCTGCGTTGACTACCAAACAGATAGCTACCAACATTAATGTTACCTTTTTCATATGTTTTTGATTTTATGTTTTTTGAATTATTTGTCTTCTTTGATAAGATTTATCATTGAAGGTTTAATCAAGTTTTATTTTTTTTCAAAATAACTAAAGGTTACTTTGTATGACACTCTTAGAGTGTGTATAAGACAAAAGGTTTAATTAGGTTTTTTATTTTTTTCTGGTTGAGCAATTGTCAAAAGGCGATTATCATTTTTTGTAACTAAAATGAATTATTGTATTTTGATAGTAATACCTTTAAGGACATAATTTTTACCTATTTCAATTATCACTCCAAATATACTACATAGAAGTTGTTTAAAGTCTCTACAGATGCCTACAAAAAAGATAATTTTAATCTACTCTTTGTTATTTTTTAGCCCATAGCACTACTATGAACTAAAAAAATGTCTTAATTAGATCAAAACTTTTACTTTTTCAGCCACAAACAGAAACATTAAATCACTTCATAAAAAAAATGATTATGATTACTAACAAAAAGATATATTGGGTTGCACTGTTTTGTTTATTCTTGGTAGCCTGCTCTACAGACAATAATAGTGGTGACAGCAAACAAGTAACTGTAGAAAATGAAGAGGCAAGACCTATCGAATTGATTACCAAAACAGAATATGGACCAGATAGCAGCTTCAAAATTATTTATCAAGTAGATAAGAACACAAATAAAAAACATGGGAAGTACCAAGAGTTTGACGGAGAAGGAAGACTCCTGATAGAACAATCTTTTGTAGGAGATCAAGCAGAAGGAATCGAAAAAAATTATTACGAGTCAGGGCAAGTAGAGGGAGAAATTTCGCAAGAAAGAGGCTTGTACCATGGGCCATTTAAGTATTATTATGCGGATGGAACTCTAAAACAGGAAGGTACTTATGTAGATAATAAGATGGAAGGTGTCCTCAAAACATATTATGCGGATGGAACCCTAAAGGAAGAGGTTTCTCTAATAGGAGGCTTGACAGAAGGACCATTTATAGAATACAATCCTAACGGTACTCTAAAAGCAAAAGGAACCTATGGTTCTAGAAGTGAGGTCGAAGAATTGGAACGAGGAGAGCTTCTAGAGTATGATGAAAATGGTGTACTTATTGCCAAAAAAATCTGTAAAGAAGGGCGATGCTGTGAAATATGGACTTTGAAGAGAGGACGAGTGAAGCCTAGTAGTAAACTATGTGGAATGATTATCTCTTCCATGCAAAAGGACACAATAAATGAAAAGCCAATTCAATAATTATGGATATATATTGTTCTTAGGGCTGTTTTTTAGTGCTTGTAGCATAAAAACAGTAACCGTTCGAGAAAACGGTCAACTTACCGAGCGTTATCAGGTAAACCGTAAGACTAAGCAAAAGGAAGGATTTAGTCGATTCTATCATGAAAATCGACAAATTGCGATTGAAGAATATTATAAGGAAGGGATATTGAATGGCACTGTCAAAATATATTATGAGGATGGCATGCTAGAGAGTATCGCTCACACACAAGATGGAATGTACATTGGCGAATTTGAATATTATTATCCGAACGGAGTCCTTAAACAAAAAGGATACTATAAACGGCATAAAATCAATGGCAACTTATCAACCTATTACCCGAATGGTCAACTAAAAGAGGTTGTATTTATAAAAGATAATAACGAACATGGTCCTTTTAGAGAATATAGCTCGATGGGAGTATTGATGGCAGAAGGGCACTATATTACGGATGGAGAAAAGACCGCCTTAGAACATGGAATCTTATATGTGTATGATGAAAAAGAAGGCTATTTGGTGAAAAAAATGAGATGCCGGGCAGGTATCTGTTGTACTATCTGGAATAAGGTAGAAGGGTATCTTTTACCTAAAAATGACTTGTGCAAAGATATTTTGAATCAACAAAATTCTCCTATTTATACCGAACCTGTTCTAGACTAGAAGAAACAAATTCTGTCTATTGTTTTAGCCAGAGTAGTCCATTTTTAGTAGTCAGAAGAGTAATATAGCCACTAGTTTGTAATTCTTTTAGTAGTCGTTCACTTTCTGTTCTAGTTTGACCAGATAATATCTCAAATTCTTTAGTAGTTAGTGTAGTGTAGCTCCCGAATAGGGCTTGATGATCTCTTAAGTAGTCCTTCTTTTTGAGTTTTGGGTTGATTGAGAGGAGTGCTACTTCGTAGAAGGCATACGCTTTTACTCCATAGAGAATCTCTCTATTTCCTTTTTGGTCTATAAAGAAAAGCGTCGGAAATCCTCTGACACCAAGGTCTTTTTTTAGAGCAAGATCTGTTTCGAAAAGAACTTTTGCCTCATTTTCAAAATCTATTTTGAATTGGTGAAGGTTCAAACCTACTTTCTGGGCAGCTATTGCCAAATATTCCCATCTAGCTATATTTTTCTTTTTCAAAAACACCATTTCTCGTATTTCTCTCAAGAAAAGACCAGCTTTGTAGTCGTCCTGTAGCTGTGCAGCCTTGAATGCAATAGAAGGTGGATAGGAAGACTCAAGTGGATCTTCTAGCCAAACATCCCCATCTATAGGCATATCATAATGAAGGCTAACTTCATCCCAATGATGAGCTACATCAGAAGGCTGGCTAATACCGCCACTATTATAACTCCAATCAGGGAGCAACCCTCCCATGCAATATTCTATCTCAATATGGTCTCCATATTCTAGTTTGAGTTTTCTCAACTGAGGCTCTATCCCCCAACAAGAGGAGCAAATTGGATCAGTGAAATAGATGATTTTTATCAATGGAGAGCTGTGGTCAATTATATTTTTTGTGGTCATTTGATTCTTATCAGGAGATATTTCACAACTGCCTGTTTCTAGATCGCACAAGAGTGGGTTTTTATGGTCTTCTTTGTTATCCATTTATGTTTATGTTGAATTGGAGTATTAGCTAATTAGAATAATCTTTGAATACAATAGAAATTAATTGATTATTGTTGAACTGGAGGAAGATAAAATTAGAGCATGTTTAAACATGCTCTAAACCAATTCATCTTTGCCCACATTATTGATTTTGAATAATTTAATTCTTAAATGTGTTCTGAGGATGTGTTCTGCCTTATAGTTAACTTATAATTTAACCCCATTATCCATAGCAGAACAATGAGAAAGGTTATTTTTTGCAAGAGTGGTAGCCATGAAATCCCCATACTGGAGTAGTAAATAATATTATTTATACCCAATAAAAGGAGGCAAAATACACCAGCTATTTTGTGAAAAATTAAGCTACTGGTATAAATTTCTTTTAGGATGCCAATAACAGCAAGTAGACCAAATAGACTGGCTAAAATAGTCATCAAATCATGGTAGGCTGTGAATATAAATACAGCAAAAAACATAGATAAACTACCTCCAAACTTAATAAGGAATTTTGATAATGACGATTGAGCGAAAAAGTTGGCAAACAAATAAAAAAAGACACTTAAGCTGGTACAGAGAATAATCATAGCGGTAATCGCAATAGGGCGTGCTGGGTTGAGCATTCCATTCATTCCTCTCTCATTCGTTAAGTTGCACCAATAGTTATTGATCCAGTCAAAACCTATGTGATTCAGATCTGCTTGTGACCCTCCTGGGTATAAACTAGCCGCATAAAAGAATAAGATAATAAAACAAGAGATACCTAACGTAGGTATTTTATTCATGGTGGATAATTTTTGGATATGCTCAAAAAAGTAGGTGATGTATTAAAAAAACTTGTTGTTAGAAAGTCAACGAAGTTTCTAATAACAAGTTTTTTTTAACATTTATATACTTTCTTAGTAAGCAGAAAAAATCATAATATAAAATATCGTTTGATTTTTTAGACATTCATTCTGACTGGCTACTGAAACTACTTTTTAAGAATTTTGAATGTTTTAGATACACCATCTATAGTGGCTACTAAGAAATATAAACCATTTGGATATTCAGTTAAGTTGATTGTAGTCTCAGAAGCATTGAGATTACTAGAGAAAAAATGATTTCCACTAACAGAAAAGAGGCTTATTTTGTCTTCTTCTGTAAATGTAGTACGATTGATAGTAAAAGTAAAATCAGATTGAGTTGGGTTAGGGGAAATTAGTGCTTGAATATCATCGTCCAAATCAATGATATTGGTCGTAACGAAACCACCATTATAGCATTGGTTCTCAAAAGCAGTGCTGAATTCAGTACTAAAGGTAAGAATAGCATTAGAATCTTTGCAAATACATCTACCATCATTAAAATTGTAAGTAATATAGGGAGCATTCGCTTCAAATGCTTTGAAGGTGCACTGCTCAAATGTCAAGGAATCACTTGTTAGAGATTGGGTATTATGATTCCAATTGCTGAAAAGAGTATTGCCTCCATTCCAATGATTGAATCCAGCTTGTTGGTTAAAATCACAGGGCTTGAAGAACAATACATATAAGGCACCTGTTGCACCTCCTGCACCACTACCACCAGCTCCTCCGCCATAATTTATAGCAATTGTTCCGTCTCCTCTTAAGTCACCAAGAAAAGATATAGAGCGAGAAAAACGTTCTGTTGGTGTGAATGAAAAACCAAACCCACCATCAGTATTATTCATTCTAGTAAATGTTTTTACTGTTTTGTCAGCATTGAGATACAAAATATAACCCCAGCCTTCATTTTGTTGATTGGCTCCAGTCATCAAATCAGGTATTCCATCGCCATTGAGGTCACCAACTTTACTTAAAGCATGACCAAAACTAGCTCCAGATGTACCATTAGGGTTACTGCTTGCAGTCAAAGTATCGGCAAATCCATTAAGACCTTCTGTGATTTTGACTTTAGAGACGACATTCAAAGTAGTGCTATCAAGTGATAGTATCCAGATAGCTCCTTTTCCTCCATCAGACATAAAGGCACCTACAGCCATTTCTTTGGTTCCGTCACCATCAATATCACCAAGCATAGCTACTTCTCTACCACCAAATTGATCACCATCCACTAAACCTACACCAAATCCTCCATTGACAGAGCTAATATTGACAGTGTTATTAGGTATCACTTGTGATGTATTATCAAAAAATAGAATATTGATAGCTCCACGTTGTGTTCCGCCTAGGTTAGAAGTAGGGTCACAAGCTACCAAATCAATTCTTCCATCATTGTTTAAGTCACCAACGGCAGAGAGCCCTTGTGCAATAATATTTCTGTTTTTTACGAAGTTTTTGACCGTTCCATTTCTATTGAGATGTAAAATATAGAGAGCTCTATTAGTAGATGAGGGAGCTGATACTGCTATATCTGGAATACTATCACCATCATAATCTCCAATACCTGCTACACCATACCCAAAAAAATTATTGGCCATTAAGGTATCATTGAAACCACCAGCTAGCATTGAAATTTTTTGATTGGACTGGACAGTTCCATTATTGTTCATAAACAAAATGTAAACAGCTCCTGCATCCGTAGCCCCATCATCATCAGAGCGAGCCCCTACTACTAAATCAATGATTCCATCACCATTGATGTCACCAGCTTGATCGTGATCCCGACTAAACCGATCTCCAGGGTCTAGAGCAGCACTAAACCCACCGGAGTTGTTTTCAATTTTGACAAAACCGTCTGGTCCCCATTGTGTGGTAATTTGTGCATTAAGATGGAGGGTCGATATCCATAGGATAGCCAGTAATAATTTAATTGTTCTAGAATTCATAGTGTTATTTTTTAAGTATAAAAGCAGTTTGACTGCTTTTATACGAAAAGGTTTAATATGAATTCTTATTTTAATAGAATAGGTATTTTAGAGAAGTATTTAATGTTAAGTAGGAAGTCAAAATTAATACATAAAAAATCAAGCGATATTTTTGTATCTAATTTCGTTAAAAAGCCTCGTGATAGCTAAGGCTATCCCTGCGTTTTTTGCCTTATTATATAGCAAAATTTTCTGTGATTTTAATTAGCCTTTATTCTGCCCTCCTACTTATTGCCTAATAACACTTAATTCGGCATCTAATGCAGCTTTTGCATTGGATTGGGGGCTGGTTAGCGTTCCTAACAAAAGATCATTTTGCTCATAGGGGTCATTGACTAGATCATACATTTCTTCGGATCCATTATCTGTACGAATTAGCTTATAACTGCCGTTGCTAATTGCCCACAAGTCATTGGTTCCATCATTGATCTCAGAATATTGGAAGTCCCTAATTGTTGTAGATTGGGTAAATAGGGATTTGAAACTTTTACTATCATTGATTTCATCAACAGAAACTCCTGCGATTTCTGCTATAGTAGCAAATAAATCAGTACTTGTAATGAGATTGTTGTCTTGACCTGTACGAGATACGCCCGCTCCAGATACAAATAGTGGGGTATTAATTCCCCCTTGATATAGAGAACTTTTGACTGTTGATGAAGTAAAAGGAGCTTGAGCCACTTGACCAGGAGTACCATTGTCTCCTACAAAAATAATAACAGTATTTTCTTTTTCTTCTTCGGTCATACTATCCAAAAGACGTCCAATCTGAAAATCCATTGCTTCTATTGCTGCCATGTAGTAAGTTGTTCTATTGGCACCATTGGTATAAGCAGGAAGTGTACCTTGACTATGCATCTGTGCAGGCGGAGCGTGAAATGGAGTATGAGGAGCATTGTAGGCTAGCCATAAAAACCAAGGCTTATTTTGCTGCTGAACCCAATCAATGGCTAAATCGGTGAATTTTTGAGTAGCGTAATCCGTGCTAGTAGTCGTAATAGCATCTTCTGTTAGTGACCAATTGTAATAGTCTTGAACGGCACCACTAAAAAGACCTGCATAATGATCTATTCCCCAAGACTCAGGATTAACAGTATTGTTATTTTTAGATAAATGCCATTTGCCAATAATAGCCGTTGCATATTCGGTACTGGAATTTTCACTAATGTATTTTTGAAGAACTGTTTCAGATGGTTTTATCCGATCATCTGTTGATCTTACATTAGTTCTATAACCATATTTACCAGTGATAATGGACGCTCTAGTAGGAGTGCAAGTAGGGTAAACCCAACAATTGTTGAATAGGATACCATTGTTACGAATGGCATCAATGTGAGGTGTATTAGGTTTGATACTACCTTCTGAGAAACCCTGTAGGGCATCTTTGCCCAAGTCATCAGCGATTATCAAGAGGATATTTGGAGGGCCTACAGCAGGAGTAGGGAGCTTTTCTTCATTACAACCAAAGGCAAATAAAACAGATAAGAGTAGGATAATCTTTTTCATGATATTGTTTTTAATGTTTTTTTAATATAAAACTATTTATTTTTCAGTGGTGTATATTAGAAGTTTTTTTGTGTGAAAATATATCTAGGCTATCTTGTTTTTAGTTATGTATTATATATAATAAAATATGGATTAACGGACTAAAAGAATTATTAATGGCTGGATTATGGAAAGAAGCATCATTTTTATTCTGCCTAACTAATGTTTTAGGTAAAAAAAAGGGAAAAGAGTGGCGGAGTGTGCAAAAAAAAATTAAATTTGTATAGATGAATACAATGTTTTGGTATGGTTTTTCGCTAAAGATATACATTCAGAATAAATATATCATTCATACACAAACATTAGGTATGTTATTTCACAGTACCTAAAACTCACCACTAAAAAATGATTTCATGAAAAAAATATGGACATTTATGATGTTTGTTGCCCTAATGGCAACAACACAGCTAGCTCAAGCTCAAACAGATGAACCTAGATTCCCTGGGTGCGACGATGCTACTGATGCAGACTGTGCAGATATGAAAATGATGCAATTTGTATTTAGCAATCTTAAGCATCCAGAAGGCAATCCAGGAGGAGAAGTATTGGCAAGTTTTACGGTAAAAGCAAATGGCGAAATAGATGGAATCAAAATAGAAGAGGGGTTGACAGATCCCTGCAATGAAGAAGTAATTCGTATTATTAACCTCATGCCTAATTGGCTTCCCGCAGAAGTAGATGGAGCGGCAGTAGATATGGAATGGGATATTTTGGTCAAATTCAAAGGCTAATTAAGGTTACTTCGATAAAAGGAAAACAATTAAAGAGAAAGTCTGAATCGTCAGATTTTCTCTTTTTATCATTTAGTTAGTATGAAATTAGTTATTGTAATTGGACTGCTTCTTGGAATCATTTCTAGTAGTTTGTTCGCTCAAGTTGATTCTAGTCTCAATGTCGTAGACATTCCCCCATTGTTTGAAGGGTGTAATGACCCTCTTGTCAGTACGGCTCAGAGACAGGCGTGTTCAGCTCCTAAAATACAGGCTTTTATTCGTGCCAACATCACTTATCCAGATAGTGCGAAGGTGCATCAGGCGGAAGGGATTGTTGTGGTTCGATTTACGGTAGATGAAACAGGGGTAATTAGTCAATTGGAACTGATTCGAGATATAGGACATGGATGTGGACAAGAAGCGATGCGGGTCGTTCGGATGATGCCAGCATTTACCCCAGCTCTACGCAATGGAATCCCTACAGCAACTAAAATGACCTTGCCGATTAGATTTAGGAAAATTGTAGGAGAGGATAAGAAACCGCTTTGCAAAATACACTGGGGCAGTATTTATGAGGAAAAAATAGAACGAGAAGAACTCAAAGAACTTGTGAAGCAAGGAATAGTCGTTCGAGATAATTATGGTAATATCTACCCTGTACAATACTTATCGGTACAAGTGGTCGGAAAACATAAAATGAAGGAAGAAAAAGGTAAAAATAATACCTTGACTAAAAAGATGCAGAAGCTTCTGTTAGGAACTAAACGAAACCAACAAATTGTATTTGAAGCAACTGTTCTGAAAGACTATCAAGAAATAGAGGTTCGTCGCATATTGTATGTTCAGTAGCAATGTTACTTCTTTTCTGTTGAGGATAAAATTTGATTGACAGGAGCTACCACATAATAGTAATAACCTATTGCTGAAGCAATCAGTCCAATAGCGGCAGTTGCAAATAGACTATAAGGTGCGACTAACCACGCAGGATCATACTGTCGTAAAGAAGCGAAAACAATCATCGTAAATGCTCCCATTAGGGTAGCAATAGCACTGAAATTGATCGTAGGACGTATCCAGTGAGGGCGATTGATAAGAAAACACTGCTGTAACAGTAATTTGTGTTGGCGTTTGTTCTTATCTATTCCAATCAGTTGTTTTGCCAAATGTGTTGCCTTGTCAACTTCTTCTAGGTACAAATGAGAGGCTGTTTTTTGGTGTAGCAATGTCATGTAAACATCAAACTCATCTACATATTCCAAATTGTGAATAATAGACATCTCTAATAACCTTTCTGCTAAAGTGATGTGAGTATGAAAGTTGCTAGTCTCAAAAAGAGCATTAGTATAGTAAAACTGAATCGTCATTTCTTCCTCAAATGGTAGATATTGAATATCCTTATGGTTTTTTTCATAAAAACTAATAAGGTAGTGATAATCTGATAGGGGAATAGATCTAAAATCTTGAAATAAGCGAGACGGCTTTGTATAGTTAATGTTCATCTTTCTGGTCTTATGGATAGAATAAATGAGATATATTCTTACTTGTGATCTAAAGTTAATAATTTAAACGGATTACTAAGGTATGAAAGTTGGCAAAAAGTGAATTGAAAATAGAAATTTACAATTTTTTATTAATCACTGAACTAGTGATCTATTTTTACAACAGGAAGAAAGAAAGGTGGTTTATTGTTTTGTGTCGTATTTTTGATCTCGATGATATATAAGCCAACACTAAGGTGAGAACAATCAATTTCAGCATTATATGGTAGTACTCCTTGAGTTAAGGGCTGTCCATTAGTGTTGTAAATGCGATATTGATAATCTAGAGGAGAGGAGAGTCCTTTTAAATAGATTTTTTGGATAGTAGGATTTGGGAAATACTGCAATACTGTGGGCGTATTGGAGATGGGGGCGATACTTGTTAAGGGGGCGATGGTATCTCGAATCAATAAAAATTGATTATCTCCTTGATCGCCACCAAAACCAGTTACTAAGAGCTCTTGCTGCCCAATCAATTGAATATCATATCCCATATCAAAGGAGTTTCCTCCATATAGTTTTTTCTGGAGTATCTGACCAGTGGAGTCGCAGGTCAAAATAACCAGATCTGTGTTTTGAGTTACAGTATCATATAGATAGCCGGTCATATGATAGAGGTTGTTGTTTTGGATGGCAATATCAAAAATAGCATCTCCAAAATCAGATTGTGCAACACTAACTTGAGCCAAAGGGATGCCGGTCAATGTTGTTCGAATAAAATAAGGATCAAAGGCACTGCTAGTAGCTGTAGACATCTCTCCTACAATGACGACCTCATTCCCTATACGTTTCATTTGTTTACAACCGCCATTGTAGGGATTAGCGATTACAGCTGTTCTTTTTTGATTGCCCACACTATCTAATAGTAATAGTGCTACATTATAATTTCCTCCACGTTGTAGTTGATCTCCCGCCATCAGGTAATCACCTACTGTAGTCTCGATGACAGATACACCTGTTTCATTGGTTCCCAAGTCGTGTATTCTTAACCACTCTTGGGTATAATTAGCATCAAATTTTGCAATCAAAAAGTCATTGTGTATTCCTTGTGGCACGGCTCCAAAACCTGCTACAATAAATCCACCATCCGCTGTTTTTTTTATATCAAAAAACTGTTCAGATTGATTGAGTAAACCATATTCTCTAAAAGAAATTAACTGCCCTAATGTATCAATTATTAGAATACACCCGTCCACGCCAGTACTGTCAAAGGTTTCACCCGCAATAATCAATTTACCATCTTGATAAATCATATTGTTGGGATAGTCCAGAGCAGGCGAACCATAATAGAAGGGGCCAAGGACAGTATTCCCCATAGGATCAATACAAGTAGCTACAATATCACCATTGCCATTGGTTCCAATATTGCTAGCACCAATTACCCAGACATTGCCATTAGGCATCAAATGGCTGGCAATGCCTTTTTCGCCAATCGTGTTATCTCCAAATAGAGTGACTTGTTGGGCGGATAAAATGGAAGCGTATAAGCATAAGAATATGATAGAATAGAGGACAGATCTTCTCATGGATTATTTTTTTACTTAATTAGTGTAAATGGCTTATCTCAAAATAAGATTTTTTGAACTATCTTTGAACTTAAATAGGTTGTATACATTCCTATTAATAATAAAGTTGTTTAAAGTTTCTATTGATGCCTACAAAAAAGATAATTTTAATCTACTCTTCGTTATTTTTTTAGTCCATAGCCCTGCTATGCACTAAAAAAATGCCTTGATTAGCTCAAAAATTCTTACTTTTTCGGCTACAATTAGAAATATTAAATAACTTCAATTAAATCATTATAACAACAAAGAAAAAAATGGCATTTAGTGAAAATGAAGTAGCTGCTATGCAGCAGAACTTAGATGCAATCTTAGCAGAGCAGCAGCTAGGCGAAAGAAAATTGAATGAGCAGGATACCCATAGAATTGAAGCACTAAGAGAATTAGTGAAACTTAATATCAATCCTTATCCAGCAGAAAAATATGATGTAACTCACTATGCTACTGATATAAAACAAGAGTTTGATGATGAGAAACCTGAATTGCTTAGTGAAGTGTCTTTAGCGGGACGTATTATGAGCAAAAGGGTGATGGGAAAAGCGAGTTTTGCAGAATTGCAAGATTCTTCAGGACGTGTACAAATTTATGTGCGTAGAGACGATATTTGCCCAGAAGAGGATAAAACAATGTATAATAAAGTCTTCAAAAAGTTAGTACACTTAGGAGATTTTGTAGGAGTTAAAGGATATGTTTTTCGCACTAAGATGGGGGAAATTTCTATTCATGTAACAGAATTAACTTTCTTGAGCAAGACGGTCCGAACTTTGCCAACACCTAAAGTAGATGATGATGGAAAGGTTTATGATAAGTTTGACAATCCAGAATTGCGTTATCGTCAGCGTTATGTTGACTTGACGGTCAACCCAGATGTCAAGAAAGCATTTTTGATGCGTTCAAAAATGATCTCAACGATGCGTAATTTCTTCGACAGCCAAGGTTGGTTGGAAGTAGAAACACCTATTTTGCAGCCTATTCATGGTGGAGCAGCGGCACGTCCATTTGAGACACACCACAATAGTTTAGATATTCCATTGTATATGCGTATTGCGAATGAGCTATACCTAAAGCGCCTTATTGTAGGTGGTTTTGATGGTGTATATGAGATTGGTAAAATGTTCCGTAACGAAGGGATGGACCGTACGCACAATCCAGAATTTACTTCTATGGAAATATATGTAGCCTACAAAGACTACATCTGGATGATGGATATGGTAGAGAATCTACTAGAGACGATAGCAACTAAACTGCATAATACAACCAAGGTGACGGTGGATGGACAAGAGATTGACTTCAAAGGACCTTACGAGAAACTTACGATGTATGAATCTATCCAAAAATATACTGATATAGATGTATCAGCTATGGATGAAGCTGCACTGAGAGAAGTTTGTAAGCAGTTGCATATAGAAGTAGATAATACGATGGGACGTGGTAAATTGATTGATGAAATCTTTAGCGAAAAGGTAGAGGCTCATTTGATTCAGCCAACATTTATTACGGATTATCCGATCGAAATGACACCACTCGCCAAAAAACATAGAAGTAAAGAAGGCTTGGTGGAGCGTTTTGAAATTTTTGTGATGGGTAAAGAGCTTGGGAATGCTTACTCAGAGTTAAATGATCCTATTGACCAGAGAGAACGATTTGAAGATCAACTCAAACTAGCAGAGAGAGGAGACGATGAAGCAATGGTATTGGATGAAGATTTTTTACGTTCATTAGAGTATGGAATGCCTCCGACTTCTGGATTTGGTATTGGTATTGATCGTTTAGCGATGTTCATGACAGATAATACTTCGATTCAAGAAGTATTGTATTTCCCTCAGATGAAACCTGAGGTACAACAAGTAGAAGTAGCAACAGAGGAATAGTTTTTGATAGCTGTACCAAATATTAATTACCTATCAAACTCTACTAGTATGAAATACTTAATTGTTCTTTTCTGTTGCAGCTTATTTTTTATCACCTCTTGTATGATGCACCGTCATACAGTTGGTAACGGACCAATTGGAAATGATAGAAATGTAGTCGTTTTTAGCCAAGCGACAGAAGTTTATGTTGGTTGGGGAGCGGTTTCTTTAGGGCGACCATCTTTAGATTTGCCAAGTCATGGTAATTATCAGATCAAGACAGCAGCAAACATAGTGGACAAGTTAGTTGATTTTTTTACGTTTGGTTTTGTTTCTAGTCGAACAATTCAAATACTAGTATATCGAGATGAGCCGATTTATCCTGCGGATTCTCCGATCAATAGAAGTGATAACTATTAGATCCTGTAACATTTAATTACAAACGGGCTTTTTGCATTTGCAAAAAGCCCGTTCTTTTTTGACTCAGCTAAATGGTATTAGCTTGCTTGTTCCTCACTTACTCGTAACTGAAATCCATTTCCATGAATATTGACAATTTCGATTGCATCGTCTTTTTTGAGGTATTTACGGAGTTTGGTTACAAACACATCCATACTACGAGCGGTGAAGTAATTATCTTCTCCCCATATTTCTTTAAGAGCAATACTACGTGGTAGGATATCATTCATATACAGGCAGAACATACGTAGTAGTTCTGATTCTTTGGGTGACAATTTGTCTTTGTCATTGCCATCAAAAGTAAGTATACGAAGTGGGTAATTGAAATGATATTTCCCGATATTAAACTCTTTTACTTCTTGATTTTGACGTTCTGGTTTTTGACTTCTTTTCAAGATGGCTTTTATTCTATAGAGCAATTCTTCAGGTGCAAACGGTTTTGGGATATAATCGTCAGCTCCTGCCTGAAACCCTTTGATGACATCTTCTTTCATCGTTTTGGCAGTCAAGAAAATAATCGGAACATTTTGGTCTTGTTCACGAACTTCTTTTGCTAAGGTAAGCCCATCTTTTTTAGGCATCATTACATCGAATATACATAAATCATATTTGTCTTTCTGAAAGGCTGCAGCACCTTCTTCTCCATCTACTGCTAACGTCATTTCAAAATCATTCATCTCTAAGTAAGAACGTAAGACATCCCCAAAGTTCTTATCATCTTCTACCAATAATATCTTTCCTTTATTTTCCATAGTATGCTTTTTTGACAGATTTCTATTTTCTGTTGTTTAGGTATTGAGAGTGTGTAATGTGCAAATCTCTCTTATCTTTGTTTTGTTGAGTAATCTTAACATATCAAAAAACGTGCAAACTATTCGTTTGGTTCTTTAAATTTTAACATTTCTTCGTTTTAGAAGAAATAAGATAAGGTAAAAGAGCAGATTTTTGAGTAAAAATTAGCTAAACTAGAATAAGGACAAAACAACTTCATATTCTAAAGAATAATGGGCTCTATAAATTTTAGAGCATATCATTTTGAAAATACACTATATAACTATGCGTATCAGACTAAAACCATTAGGGGAGTATTTATTTAAAACAACTGTGAAAATTAGAATAACGGATTTGAACTATGGTAACCATATGGGAAATCAAATGGTATTGAGTTATGCTCAGGAAGCAAGAGCGGCCTTTTTTCAAGCATTAGGAGGTTGGGGCGAATTGGATATAGGGGGAAAAGGCGTTATTATGGGAGATGCGGCAGTTGTTTACCAGTCAGAAGGAAAAGGGGGCGAGGTACTCGAAATACTAGTAGGAATAGATGATATAACACGAGTCAGTTTTGATCTTCATTACCAAATGGTAGAATCAAAAACTCAACGACCTGTTGCCCTGCTCAAAACAGGAATGGTTTTTATGGATTATGAAGTGGGTAAGGTAACGACTATTCCTAGTGTGTTTTTAGAGCAGGTAGAAATATTGAAAAAAAAAGTCACTACTTTTTCAAAAAAATCATAAAAGAGGCTTCACATTAGACCGAATACTGACGTTTTTAAATTATAAGCACTATTTTTGTACAACAAAATAATGTCTTTCAGCGTTTTGTTCATTCACTTAAAACAACTTTATTAGCAGAAACTCTACACCATAACTTAAAATAAATGATTCGGGTATCTAATAGAAGATACTATGAATAGATTCGTAAGAGAATAAAAATATCTATCTCATTCTCTCTACACAACTCTATTCGTAATAACTTCTAATGGAGACAAACCAAATTAGAAAGACCCATTTTATATTTAGAATGCCTGATTATTAGACTAGTTCTAGTCCGTATCACTTTTGGGCATTACTTCATCAAAACAATCTAATATAGTGAGATTTTCAATACTGCTAACAACTTGCATCTTTCTTTCTAGCCTCACAACTTCTTATGCTCAATATTGGGAACTAGGAGCGGCAGGAGGGGTAACTTTATATCACGGAGATTTAGCACCAGATTTTACGATGCAGGCTCCTGGAATGGCTATCAATGCTTTTGCTCGACGAAATTTGGACAGTCGTTTGTCTGTTCGGATGGGAGTTGCTTTCGGAACGATAGCTGCTAGCGATGCCAATTCTCCCAATGAATGGCAACAAGCTCGTAATCTGAGTTTTCAATCAGAAATTTTTGAAGGATCGGTTGCTTTAGAGTTCAATTTTTTACCTTATCATCATAATAGTAGGAAAAGAGGTCCGGGTACATTTACCCCTTATATGGTATTAGGAGTAGGCGTTTTTCGATTTAACCCTAGAGCACGATATGAAAATGGACTTTATCCCCTGCAACCTTTAGGAACAGAAGGGCAAGAACCTGGTAATGAATATAGCCTAGTACAAGGAAACATAATAATTGGAGGTGGTTTCAAAATAGATATAGGTGATTATGTCTCTCTCAATATAGAAGGTTCTACTCGAATTCTCTTTACAGATTACCTAGATGATGTGGGAGGAACTTATGCTAATAAGCGTGTTATAGAAGGAAATAGAGGTAGTTTGGGGACTATAGCGGCAGCACTTTCTGATCGCTCGGGAGAAATTGGTCAAAATATAGGAATGGAAGGACGTCAAAGAGGTGATTTTAATACCAATGATGGCTACACTATGTTCAGTGTTGGTATTCACTATACAATCTATACTCTAAGGTGTCCTGCATATAATTA
>CAYOJF010000029.1:0-50637 GCA_964404215.1 uncultured Aureispira sp.
TAGTAGAAAAAGGGATTTCATATTATGAATTAAGATAAATTTAAACATGCTCTAAGGGATGGGTTTGTAGATGTCGTCTAAAAATTGTTAATCAATTTTTCTTTCGTTAGATTTCCATTTGAAAAAATATAAGAATATGAGAACATTACTATTATTAGGATCACTTCTGTGGAGTTGGTCCCTTCTAGGACAGACAGTAGGGTTGGTACAGCATAGCAGCCAATCATTAGAGGAGGGGTATGTATTGTTTGCTCCCTTGGGTAGTACCACCACCTATTTGATAGATAAATGTGGGAAACAAATGAAGACATGGAATAGTAGCTATCGACCAGGTATGTCTGTTTATTTATTACCAGATGGAACACTATTACGAACTGGAAATGCTAATAATACTACTTTTACAGCAGGAGGAAAGGGAGGGGTTATAGAAAAAATAGATTGGAATGGAAATGTAACTTGGTCATATAGTATTTCTACCACTACCACTTGTCAGCATCATGATGTAGAAGTCTTACCTAATGGTAACATATTGATAATTGCTTGGGAAAGTAAAACAAATGCAGAGGCAATAGCTGCAGGAAGGGATCCTAACCAAACATCTAACACAGTATGGAGTGAAAAAATTATAGAGGTTCAGCCTACAGGTACCAATGGGGGGAATATTGTTTGGGAATGGCATCTTTGGGATCATTTGATACAGGATTATGATATGACCAAACCAAATTATGGGGTCATTGCTACTAATCCAGGTTTAGTTAATTTGAATTACAATGCCAGTGCTAGTCAGGAAGATTGGATTCATTTGAATTCTATTGATTACAACCCTGCTTTAGATCAAATATTAGTGAGTTCACACGGAATGAATGAAGTTTGGATCATAGACCATAGTACTACTACTGCAGAGGCGAGTAGCCATTTGGGAGGCAATACAGGAAAAGGAGGTGACTTACTGTATCGATGGGGAAACCCTGCAGCTTATGATAATGGTACAGGAACTACCCAACAGTTTTTTGGACAACATGATGCTTATTGGATCCCAGCAGGATACCCTTACGAAAATCAAATTATGGTTTATAACAATGGGCTTAATCGTAGAGGGGGGAATTACACTACTTGCGAAATTATCAATCCTTCTGTCAATGGGTTTAATTATGGTACTAATTTGCCTTATGGACCTAGTCTTACTTCTTGGGTATTTAATCTCAATAATACAAAGAATTATTATGCTCAAAATATATCAGGAGCACAACAGCTGTCTAATGGGAATGTATTACTTTGTAATGGACCAGCTGGAGAATTTAGAGAAGTAGATAGTACTGGAAATACAGTCTGGAAATATATTAACCCTGTATCAGGACAAGGGATTATTAATCAAAATGTTATTCCCAGTCGTAATCTCGTTTTTAGATGTAGTTTTTATCCAGATACTTTTTCAGGATTTGCAGGAAAGATATTAACAACAGGAAGTACTATCGAGAATTCAAATAATCTTTCCAATAGCTGCCAGTTAGTTTCTTCCGTGCAGTCAGCGTTAGAGAATAGTGAGTGGGAGGTTTACCCTAATCCAGCTTATAAGATATTACACGTAGAGTATGAAGGTACCCAAATAGTAGCTCCTACAATAAAAATAGTTGATACTCAAGGGCAAATCGTGATGTGGTTAAAAAAAGAAAATAGTCAACAGTTAGAAGTGAACATCGAATCCTTGCCAGTCGGAGTCTATTTTATTCACATAGAGAGTGAACATGGTGTTTTTACAAAAAAAATTATAAAAACGTAGCGTTATTTAGTTTTAGGAAACACTCTAGTGGGAGAGGGCAATTGTCATAATTTGAACCCACAGATTATTTTGAATAATTTTGTAGTCCAATGAAAGAATTCCTCTCAAAGAAGTTCGTATCTTGTGTCAAATTTACAGGCAATCATTACTAACTTACTTCCCATTATTAACTTTATGTTAAGTTTTGAAGGCAATACGCAATTTAGTGCTCAATAAATTTTATCTTTGCACCAAATTAAACCCTAATTGACCAATCAAATTTATTTTATGGTATAATACAACAGCCATAAATGAAAAAAGGTTTAATAAGATATAGAAGAAATTTTATATCGTAATAAGTTCTTAAGGAGTGTATTTTCAATCAAATCATTATATAAGTAAGTTATGACAAACAATTTAAAAAATTGTTGGGTACTTTTATTTTCACTTTGGACTACTTTTGCAATGGCACAAGGAAGTATCAAAGGGGTTGTACAAGATCCAGCTAGTCAAGAAACCCTACCAGGTGTATTGGTCGAAATCATTGGAACCGACTTCTATGCTCAAACCAATGTATCTGGAACTTTTGCCATTGAAAATGTACCTTATGGACAGTATGAAGTACAATTTTCAGTAGAAGGGTATTCTAACAAATTGATGCCTATCGAAATTAAAGATGGAATGCAAGATTTGGGTGTAATTACACTCGTACCATCTATGAAAGACGAAAATTTGGGATCAGAGGATTTAGTACCTACTATTATGTTGTCAGATCAAGAACTGACAGACGGTGCTGCTGGAACAGAAACCGTTTCTGGTATTTTGAATGCAAGTAGAGATATTTTTTCTCAGAAAGTAGCTTTTGCATTTGGTGCAGCTCGGTTCAGAATCCGTGGATATGATTCAGATAATACACAGTTATTTATGAACGGTGCTCCAATGAATGACTTAGAAAGTGGTCGCCCTACTTGGTGGTCTTGGTCTGGACTAAACGATGTGACTCGTAATAGAAATTCAATAATTGGTTTAGGACTAACAGATTATACTTTCGGCGATATAGGAGGTGCTTCTTTTATTGATTCGAGAGCTTCTAAACAACGTAAGCAATTCAGAATGACTTACACTTTTGCCAACCGTTCTTATAACCACCGTTTGATGGCAACCTACAATACGGGGCTAATGAAAAATGGATGGGCATTTTCTCTTTCTGGTTCTTACCGACTAACAGATCAAGGACCTTGGACTTATATCAAAGGAGCAACTTATAATGGAGGGGCTTATTTTGTTGGAGTAGAAAAAGTAATGGGCAAACACTCTTTGGCACTTAATATTATGGGATCTCCTAATGCTAGAGGTAAGGGTGCTCCTGCTGTTGAAGAATTGTTCGAAATCTCAGGCAATAATTACTATAACCCGAACTGGGGATATCAGACTAGTGCCATTACAGGAAAGAGACAAGTTAGAAATTCACGTATGACAGAATCTCATCAGCCATTATTTATCTTGACACACGAAGTAGAGGCAAGTGAAAAGGTATCTGTAATGACAACAGCTTCTTACCAGTTTGGTAAGTATGGAAGTACTGCTTTTGATTGGTACAATGCACAAGATCCTAGACCAGATTACTACCGTTATTTACCATCTTATTTGGAAAACGATAATCCCGCACAAGCACAAGCTGTGTATGATCGTTTGGCTGGAGATGAAGCTGCTCGCCAAGTGCAGTGGGATGCTATATACGAAATCAATAGAAATTCTCGTGACGTAGTAGAAGATGCTAATGGTATTGCTGGTAATGATGTAAGTGGTGCTCGTTCTAAATATATTATAGAGGAGCGTCGTTACGATAGTCAAAAAGCTAACTTTAACACAGTACTGAATGCTCAGGTAACTGACTTTTTGAAGGTTACAGGTGGATTGAGATATGAGTTTTACAACAGTCATAACTTTAAAGTAGTAGATGATTTGCTAGGTGGAGAGTTTTATGTAGATATAAATCGCTTTGTAGAGCGTGATTCAGGATTAGGTTCACCAGCAGTACAAAATGATATTGCTAATCCAAATAAAATCCTTCAAGTAGGAGATAAATTTGGGTATGACTATAATTCTGTAGTACATAAAGGTACTGCATGGGCACAAGCTAACTTTACTTTTAAAAAGTTTGATTTCTTTGCTGCTGCACAAGGAGTCTTTACAGCTTTCTGGAGAGAAGGAAATGTACAGAATGGTTTATTCCCAGAAACATCTTTAGGGAAAAGTGAAACAAAAAGCTTCTTAACTTATACTGTGAAAGGAGGATTTACTTATAAATTAAATGGACGTAATTACTTCTTTGTAAATGGATCTTATGGTACCAAAGCACCTTATTTCCGTTATGCTTATGTTTCACCTCGTGTACGTAATCAAGTCATTGATGATTTGAAAAGCTCTAGAAGCTACAATATAGAGGGAGGATATATTTTACGTTCTCCAAGAGCTAAAGCACAAATCACAGGATATTACTCTCGTTTCTTCGATCAATTTTATCAGCGTTCTTTCTATCTAGATGCAGTGCCTACATTTACTGATCCAGATGATCCAAATTCTGTTGTTACGACTTCTTCTGGAGCTTTCGTTAATTACTTGATGCAAGGAATCAATAAACAGCACATGGGAGTAGAGTTAGCAGGAGAATACACATTCAATAATGGACTTAGTATCAGTGGTGCGGTAGCGGTAGGAGAGTACATTTATACTTCTAGACCAGAAGCAACATTATACTTAGATAATGATCCTAACCAAGCAATTGATGACAGAACAATTTATCTTAAGAACTTCTTTGTACCAAATACACCACAAATGGCGTACAACATAGGAGCAAGATATAGATCTAAAAAGTATTGGTCATTAAGTATTAACTTTAATTATACGCATCGTTCTTTTGCCGATTTTAATCCAGATAGAAGAACAACAACAGCCGTTACTTATGGTCAAAATGCTCAATTCCAAGAGCAAGCTGTAGAACCAGGTTCGGAATTATGGCAACAAGTATTGTATCAAGAAGAACTACCTGGTCGATTTACTTGTGACTTGTTCTTTAGCAAGTCTTGGAAAATTAATAAATCATTTGTGTATTTAAATATTGCAGTTAGCAATATATTGAATGTAACGGATTTGAAAACTACCGGATTTGAGCAATTTAGATTTGATTATGATGGTAAGGATATATCAAGATTCCCTACTAAATACTACCACGCTTACGGTACTAACTTTATGGTACAGTTAGCCTTTAGAATCTAATTAGAATAAAATAAATTATTAATTGTCTGTTCTTTTAGAAGAACTTCATATATATTATAATATCAATAATAAAATAGTCTTATGAGAGCTAGTATTAAATTATGTGCCGCCGTACTTTTGGCAATGCTATTCATTGTTTCTGCTTGTAGAAAACCTTTCGATGAGCCGCCAATTGCCGAATTGCCAAATTTGGAAGGTAATATGACCATTGCTCAATTGATTGCTTTAGCAAGTCCAACACCAGTCAAATTGGATTCTGGTAAAATCTTAGAAGCAATTGTAACAGCAGACGATAAATCAGGGAATTTTTATAAGCAAATCATCATTCAAGATGCTACTGGTGGAATGCGTATAGATGTAGATGGATTTGATTTATACAACGAATACCCAGTAGGACGTAGAGTTTGGGTTCGTTTAGGAGGGTTGTATATTTATCAGGACGGTGATGTGCCAGCATTGATTGGTAGCAGTGACCCTAGTTTAGGTAGAATACCACAAGCATTGTATAAGGAGCACATTATTGGAGGAGATTATGATAATCCAGTAGTAGCAGCACCACGTACGTTGTCTACTTTGACACCAGCTGATTATCATACACTAGTTACTTTGAGTGATGTAGAATTTACAGCTTCTTATGCTAATCAAACTTATGCAGATGTAGTTAATTTATTTAGCACGAATGCAGAGCTATATGAGTGTAACACAGGAGGAATCATCATTATGAGAAATAGTGCTTATTCTGATTTTGCTTCACAATTAGCACCAGGAGGTAATGGTACAGTAACAGCTATCTTTAACTCCTTCAATGGAACACCTCAATTATTCATAAGAGATCCTTCGGATTTGGATATGGCTGGTAACAGATGTACTTTCTTGCCAGGAGCAAACTCTACTTTGATGAGTATAGACTCTGTTCGTAAACTATACACAGGAGCAGCAGTGCCTGGACCTAATGGACGTAAAATGAGAGGAATTGTTATTTCGGATAAAAATAACGGTAATTTCCAATCAAGAAACTTGATCTTACAAGAAGTAAATGGAGACGGAATCGCGATTCGTTTCACAGCAGATCACTCTTTCGAAATGGGAGATGAGATTGAAGTGGATATTAGTGGACAAACAATTTCTGAATTTAATGGTTTGCTACAAGTAGCGGCTCCTAACAACTATGCAACATTTATCTCTTCAGGTAATTCTATTACTCCAAGAACTGCAACGGTAGCTGATATATTAGCAAATGCTAATGAGTGGGAATCAACATTGATAAATGTACAAGCAGCTACTTTAAACGGAGGAACTACTTATGGTGATTTCGGAGTAATGATCAATGATGCTACTGGATCAATGTCTATGTTTAGTGGTTTTGCTAGTTTTGGTTCTACACCTTTACCAACAGGAACAGGTGATGTAACGGCTATTATCGGAGATTTCAATGGCACACAGTTGAATATTCGTAATCTAAATGATGTTAACATCTCAGGCTCAGGCGGAGGAGGAGGTCCAAATCCTAACTTGACAGAAATGACGATAGCTGCCGTACGTGCTTTGTATTCTGGTACAAATGTAAATGCTCCTGCCAATAGAAATATAACAGGTATTGTTATTTCTGATTACCAAAGTGCTAATATCACAGATAGAAACCTAGTGATGCAACATTCCAATGGTTCTGGTATTGTTGTTCGTTTCGATGCAACACATACTTTCGCATTAGGAGATAGTATCACGATAGATATTTCTGGTCAAGAAGTATCTGAGTTTAATGGTCTATTACAGTTAAATAATGTTCCTTTAGCTAATGCAAGTTTCGTTTCTAGTGGTAACACTATTACTCCTAGAGTAACTACTTTAGCAGATATAAATACTAATGTAGAAACTTGGGAGTCTACTTTAGTACAAGTAAATGGAATTACTATTTCAGGAGGTACAACTTATGGAGGATTACTAACATTAGCAGATGCTGGTAGTACTGTTGGTATGTTTACTCGTAACGCAGCTACTTTTGCAGGAGATGCTGTTGCTACAGGATCAGTTCAAGTAACTGCTATTGTATCTCAGTTCAATACAGATAACCAGTTGTCATTGAGAAATGCTACTAACGATATACAGTAAAATAGTATAGTAAGGACAGGTTTGAAATTATATTTTTATAGTATAAATTTGAACAGATTCTAAATGAAAGAGAGGAATTACACATTGTTGTGTGATTCCTCTCTTATATTTTGTATGATATAGCTTATAAAACTTAGTCCATTACCACGGGCCATTTTTACCAACAGCGATAAATTTGTTATCTTCTAGTCGGAAAGCACCACCATAACCAATGAACCAGAGTCGATTTTTTTGATCTTGATAGATCTGAAAAACAACAGGTCCTTTGTTCGATTCCGTTTTTTGATATTCGGTGAGTTTCATCTGGTCATAAATGAATAGCTTATGTTGATTAGAGACAAACCAAATATTTCCTTCTGTATCTTCAGCAACACTTCCAATACCTTTACCCACTTCAATTTTATTTTGTTGAGTGCTATAGATCTGTTTGCCTTCTTGGAGACAGTATAAATGTGTTTTTGTTGAAACCCACAGTAATCCCTTTTTATCTTCAAAGACACTATGGATGAAGTTAGTTGAAATTCCAACAGACTTGGAGACATTGGTCAGTGTTTGGTGGTCATAAGAAAAAAGTCCAGCATTAGAACAGAACCATAAAGTACCTGCCTTATCTTCTAAAATACAGTGAACTATTTGTGTACTAGAGATTCCTCGTGTAGAATCAATTTTTCCTTCGGGTAAGGTGAAAGGAGTGAATTTATGACCATCAAAAACGCAAATGCCAGCTATGGTGCCTATCCAGATATTTCCTTTAGTATCTGTTGCGATAGACCAAACATCTTGGTGGATTAGCCCATCTTTTTCATGATAATTGGTGATTAATCCATTATCAAAACTACTGACTCCACCTGTATGTCCTAGCCATATTTTACCTTCTTCATCTTCTGCAATGCCTTTTATCGTTACAGGCTTTCCTAAGTTACATTTTATATCCTTGATGGATATTAGACTTTTTCCATCAAATAGAAATGCCCCATTTTGAGTTCCAAACCAAATATTTCCCCTACTATCTTGAAACATAGTTCGGACAACTTGACTAATAACAGGATTGGTATCTAAGACAGGGGAGATAGAAATAGAAGTAGTGTTTTGAGCAGTGATAGATGTTGTTTTAGTTGTGTGGCAGGAGTAGCTGATAAAACACCATAGGAATGTATAAGCTAAGAGAATTTCTTTTTGCATGTCAGATCTATTGAATCCAGTTCATTTTCATAAAATAAAATATTTGATGCCAAGTACTATCGTCTATGTATTTCATGAGGTAGAGTGTAGATGTACTTTCTTTTTCTGTATTTTTTACTTTCCACTTGTAAAGGTAGTATTGGTGGTAGGGTTGATTGAATATTCCATGGTCGCTTTTTTTCTCAATTGATGGAGTACCAAATTGAGAAGTAAGGTAAGCAATGATTTTAGAACAGACTTGATTATAAATGATTGTGTAGAGATCGATATTGTTGTCTTGTATTGCCTGTTCTAAGAAGGCATTGGGGCCGTGTATGGATTTGTAGTAATAATCGAAAAATGACTCAAAGATCAATGTAATACGATCGATTATATTGGTATTTGCTTTGTAGCTATAGTATAAGGTGATATCTTCTGCTTCTCCAAATTCTTCAGTAAGTTTGTAATATGGGAGATCACCGTCTTTTTGGGTGTACTTATAGTTCGTATCAGAGGTGATTTCTTTGGTGGAGGATCCAAGCTCGGCTCCTTCAAAGAAGGCTTGGATTGCAAACCCATAGATAGCCTCCACAACTGGGGCATAATACTCTTGTGACCATAGGATAAGCTCTTCTTTAGAAGAGAGGTGTTCTAATATGAAATCAACCAGTTTTTCTCTTACTTTTTCTTGTTTGAAGTCGAATGAAATGAGTTCTATATAGACTTCTTCTTCTAAATGATTTTCTAGGTCAGTATCTTTGTAAATATTCTGTTCTAGTTCTGCTACACTCACTTTGTTGATAAAAAAAAGGAAAAAACTATTTAGAGGATGGTTGCTCATAGTGTCGTATTATTTTGAGATGAGTTCTAGAAAAATATGCACGTAGTAGTATGAATTTTTGGGAAGATTACTTTTGGAGTGAACAGGGCGTATTTTGTGCCTATTATTGTAATAGTTCACATTCTTGTTTGAAAATTTTAAGATCTGCTTTAACATCTTCGCGTGCTAAGGGATAAATAGCTTTATCGTTATACAATTCTGTAGCGGTATACTTTTGCATTAATTTTTTTAAAACACAAGAACTAAATTTATCAGCGGCAGCTGAGGTGTGGTCAGGAAAACCTAATTTGAAAAACAGTTTGAATTCATTCATCATTTCAGGAGAGTAATCAGAATAATCTTCAGAATTCTCAACGTCAGGTAGGTGAATGCAACTGTGAAATAGGTTATGTGTTTCGGAGAACAGAGATTGATTCTCTATTAGACTATCCAGCTCCCATTTGATGATATGTTGGTGTTTTTTTTTATCACCATTGAACTTTACAAGCATTTTATCAACAATACAAGGACATATTATTTTAGCGTCATTTTCTTTACCATGATTTGCTATAAGCTTTAAGGTGCAATTTCTGATAGCTACAGTTTTTTCCTGTTCCTCTACAGAACTACAAGATAAATTTGCCAAGAATAATACTGTTATCAAGCTTAGGTAGTAGTTTTTCAATGTGTCTTTTTTGAAATTTAAGTATAAATATTTTACTCTGCCACAAAATCCGCCCACCGTTGCATGTATTGTATAAATTTAGGACCTAAACCTTCTGTTTCTAAGTGTTCTACTGATATAGGTGTACTTACTGGCTCAAATTTTGGATCATTGATTACTTTCTGAGGGAAATCATGGTGTAGTATTCCTGATCGACCAATTGTGACAAAATCGACTCCTGCGGCAAGTACTTTTTTGACATCATCCGCATTTTGAATCTTTCCTGCAACAGTCAACAATACCTTTTTGAAATCTAGTTCTGTAAAATGCTCCAATAGAGATTGGTGATTGTATGCTTCTTGATGGGGAGATTTGAAGACGTCCCACAAGGATATATCTAAGAAATCAATTTGAGCCTCGTCAATCAATCTTTTGCAGACTTCTTTTACTTCCATAAGATCCATTCCAAATCTTTCGGGCGAGAGTCGCACACCTAACAAAAAATGAGCTCCACAAGCATTTCTAATTTCATGAACAATCTCAAACAATAGACGGGACCTATTTTCTAAGCTTCCACCATATTGGTCAGTTCTAGTATTAATTTCAGAGCTTAAGAATTGTGTCAAAATATAACCATGAGCTCCATGAACTTCTACTCCATGATAGCCGCTTTTTTGAGCTCGAATAGCAGCATGGACAAAAGCATTTTTTAGGGTATGGATTTCATCTAATGTCATTGCACGAGCACCATGTTTTTCATTATCAGAGGGACATAGTGGAGCTTGTTGTATCAATTCCTGAGGGGATCGCATTCCGGCATGATGCAGTTGAATGACAGCAAGACTACCATATTCTTTTATTTTTGAAGCCAATCTTTGATGTCCATGTATATGCTCATCTGAATAAATGCCCAATTGTCCAGGAAACCCTTTACCTTCTATACTGACATGAGAAGCACAAGTCATTACTAGACCAAATTGCCCTTTTGCCCTCATGGTTAACCACTTGAATTCTTCTTCCGATAAAGAACCATCTTCTAGGCTTTGGGTATTGGTCAGTGGTGCTAGCATGAATTTATTTTTCATGACGGCTCCACAAGCGAAAGTTAGAGGTGTTGTTAGCATTTTTTTCATTTTATTCGATTTAAAGGCATTTATATTTGCCATCAGCATCCACTAAATAGACTTCTTCTAAAATCCATTTTTGCTCATTGAGCACAAAATGATATTCAAAATTGTGTTTTATAAAACTAAATTTCTCGTTGGTAAACCTAGTTTTGATAATGGTTTTAGTCAAATCAGCATGTTCTTCTAGGATCAATTCCTGTTTGGGACAGTGAGTAGAGGAGCTGCCATAAGCAAGTCCTTGGTATTGTTTTTCAGAGCTACAAAACTTAAGTATTAAATCATCATATCCTTTATGGATTTGATGTTGAGCATCTAGATCATCTTTGTGGCCAAAAGCAAAGTCATTCCACTTTTTGTATTCGGCGATAAATTCTGTGGTTAGCTCAGTAGGTGTCTTCATTTGTGATAGGTTAGGAGGAAGTCTAAAGTTACGTTTTTTTTACTTCGTTGTAAGGTAAATTTCGGCATGCTCTAAGCATGTAATTTTTGTATTCGGGGGCATTATTTTCAATAAAGAACTATCTTTTGGTTTTAGCCCCTTCTATGATCGGGTTTTTACCAGATTTTACTATATCTACAAAAGCATTATAATCTATGCCAATGTTTTCCTTGTTCAAAGCTTCTGGTACTAATATCCCTTCTAGATCTTCGGCATAATAATCATATTTAAAAAAGTCATCGTTATTATTGTGATAATTGATGAGGATAGCATCCTTGTGAGGATTGATATTAGAACTATGATCAGAGTTAAGAACATAAGGAACATGAGTAGTGCCCTCTATAGTAATCTCTCCATGATTATAATTGCCATTAAACACGTATTTGATATAGGCATCACCAGTTACATGAATCAAGTCATCTATACTATGCAAGACGTCACAATAGAGGTCACCTAATACTAAAAGTGCAGGGAATTCTTCTAGGCCAAGACTTATTTGCCCATTGACTGTCAAATTTCCATTGACAATTATTAATTCCTCTGATGTTTGCCTATTCTTATCAAAAATTACTGTTGTTACAGAGCTTGAAGTCAGATCAGCGTCTAAGGTAATATCACCTTCTAAGACCACTATGGCGTCATAGCGAATAGAACCGATTGGGGTAAATTTTCGTACATCAAAAAGAGTGACGGCTTCTTCTTTTGTTATTATTTTATATGGATGTTTCATTAGTTTTAGTTTATTTAGAGTCAAAGTTTTTGTAATAAGTGTTAAAAGTACAAGAGATAATAAGTTTTATAAAAAATAAAAGCTTTCCTTGTTTACTGCAATGATGTTTAATCTACTGTTGTGGATATTATATTATAAAATTCATCAGGAGAGACAATTTTTAACTGAAGCTCAATATTTTTGTCAGTACCTATTTCAATATTTTGGTAACCAATGTTGATAGCTTTTTTCTTGACATTTATAGCAATAATTTTTGCTTGCCCAGTTGGTATTTTTTCATGGAATTCACATCTCCCATCCTCAGAAATTTTGTTGAGCATGATTGAATTGTTATTAAGGATAAGGTAAAAAGTCACCTCTTTTTCATTGGTACAAGTTACTGTAAGCGATTGCTCTATTAAATCATCCTCAACCAAACGATCAATGTTTTGCCATCCTAATCTTGCTATAGTAAATTTTGTAGGACTAACTAGCCCTAAGCTTATTGGATGAATATTCCGCAGATCACAAATAGGATAGTAAAATGCACGAATTCTATTCCTTTCAGCTTTTCTTTCTTCTGGATAGTCTGTATATTCAGGAGAGAAATAACCTTTTTTCTTTATAAACTGGATGCTAAAAGTGTCAATCACAAAATCTATTTCATTATTGAGCCAATAGTAACTATTTAGAAATTTAGTTTTATAGTTATTAATCGCAGCATGTGAAATACTATCATTTTTCAATTTTATAACTTTTTTATTTTGACCATAATAAAAATGGTACTTCCAAAAATCAACAGAATCTATAAGTCTTTTATTGAGGATCATTTGATCTGCCTTTTCGAGTGGTAGCGAGGTAAGGTCTAGCAAATAGTTCCTCATTGAATCTTCTTTGTGTTTAGTTGGTACATATTCCATAAACCAACTAAACCTAAGATGGTGTGCTCTCATCATATATTCTGGTGTGGCAGCCCAAGTACTTTGGTGTTTTAATAAATCCACAGCATTAATGAAATGAGTGAGTATGCTATCCTCATGACTCTTGCCATGCACCCAATTTTCATAATAATAATTTAGGAATGCATCATAAGGGATTGGTCCCCAGTGGCTTGGTGGTTTAGGGTTTCTCCAAGAAAGCTGCCCATTTGTAACTTCTCCTTCATATATACTGTAAGGCTTTTCGCCAGTATTGAGATCTAATTTGTCTCCCATTTCAAGTGGAGAATTAGTATTGATTTTGATTTTTTTACCAGAAGGAACGGTTGCTTTAGTATAAAACATACCTTCTGTTTCTAAGACTCCTTTTGAAGAATAGGTTTGTAAACCAGCTAAGACGATTGCTGAGACACTTTCATATTCTCTGACTTCGAAATTAATAGATTCGTTCACAATACTTCCATCTTCATAAAGAAAAGTGTTAGGTTGGAACATAAATAATTTTCCGTATGTAGTAGTAAAAGTGCTGGAAGTATTACTAGGGATAATAAACTTGCTAATAGATTCTTCATCAGAATATAAGTTCTTATCCAATTGACTAATAAGATTTGTGTCCAAGTCGAAATCAGAATCTACTTCTTCTGAACAAGAAGAAATAATAAAAGTAGAAAGGATTAATAAAAGAGTTTTTAGAATATTTTGCATAGCTGTATTATTGGGTATTAGTCCTGAGTCAAGGTACTAGGCTCTCTTTGGTCAAAAAAAATGTTAGTCTTATATTTAATATCTAGGAAAACAAGAAATATAATGATAAGTGCGATAATAAAACCAATAATTTCATGTTTGTAGTCTATTTTTTCTGACATCAGGGTTAGTTTTAGGAGATGAAGAGTGTGGTTTGAATCTCATAGGGTTCGGTAGAGTAAATATACTAGACTTTTTCTTATTCCTCATGCTTTACAAAAATAGTAAGGAGGTATCTAATGACTAGTATCTTTTTTATTGAAAAGTACTTTTTTGAAATCCACGCCATCATATTTGTAAATACCATCAGTTTTCGTTCCCAACCAAAAGTCTCCTTGATGATCTTGATAAATGGAAATCGGAGAAATGTTACCTTTGCCATTTTTAATCAAGAATGGTATTAATTCTTGGTCATTTCTTTTCCAGATTCCATCATTATTTACCATCCATAGGGTTCCTTTATCATCAACTAGCATAGACATGAAGTATAAAGTTTCGGCACTTTTATTAACGAGTCCCTTTTCTCTGGTATAATTTATGGAGGAAAGCTGTGATGTTTTATCTTCACTATTGGAGAGGATTCTATATTTATAGTTAGCATTGCAGATCCAAAAATAGCCCTCTTTATCTTCCATAATTGATCGAATTCCAAACGCTCCGCCTTCTGGTGTTGTCCCCAGATGTTCTTCATACATCCAGCTTATTTTTTTACCATCAAATTGATAAATACCCAAGTCAGCAGTGCCAAACCATAAAAAATCTTTACTATCCTTATACATAGAGTAGATACTGTAAGGGTTATAAGTAATTTCGGGATATTTGGTATATAACTCTTCTTCCATCTTACTTTTTGGAAACTCTAGATGATATAAATACTTTCCATCGAATCTATATGGACCTTTCTTGTCCCAACCTATTCTAAACCATAAATCATTGGGTTCTGATTTCCAGTTGTTTTTTTGAAAATTATCACTACTTATTTTTAAAGTCTCAAACTGTTTCCCATCAAATTTACTAACCCCTTCAGGAGTGTCAAAATAAATATTTCCCAATTGATCTTCTTGTATTCCTATAATCCTGTTGCTAACTAAGCCATCTTCTTGTGTGAATTGGAGGAGTATTTTTTCATCATATTTATAAACCATACTATCATTGACGAACCAATAATTATGCTTTTTATCTTGGTACATCAAATGTGTATTTGGAGCTATTTTACTAACAAATTTACCTACAGAATTGTGTGTAGGCTCTTTGCTTTTGGTATCACTTTTACCTTTCCCTATACAGGATGGGATGGCTATGGATATTAGAAAAATCCAATGTATGGTTTTTATGAATTTCATTACAATTTTTCTTTTTGAAGATTAGTCATTTTTTGTTTTGAATTTCAAACTTTCAGAAAATATAGATGTCAATTTTGTCTATAAAGTTTGTATCATATCAAATTACCCCAAAAATGATGTAAGAACTAATAATTACTAGGTGAGTTTTATTTAAATCTGGATTAGTTCGAAACTATAAAAAAAACCCAAGCATTCTTCTCAGAACACTCAGGGATAGATTATTAATTGAAAAGATAGCAAAACGCTTATTTTTCCAATCCTTTCTCTACAGTAGCCCAATGACCTCGTTTACGAGCATTGATAGACTTATCATACATCGCTTCTACCGATACCGCAGGTAGATAATATTTACCTAGGTAACTAGCATTGAGTAGAATATTGAAGGTCTTTGTCTTGCCTTTCGCTAGATCGAAGAAAGTATAAACTCGATCATCACGAATATCTTGATATTCCGGTTTGTCTCCTCCAGTAGTTGCACCAGTCAATCGAGCATTATGGATTTCCCAACCAGCAGGGAAGACATGATGTAGAGCAAGTTCGTGGTAGTTGACCAATCCCGTATTTTTGATACTGACTTCGGCACGGAAATCTGTTCCTTGGTTTATCTTTTTAGGATTGATAACTTTTCCATCTAGAGTGACATATTTAATCGTCATTTCTAGCCCTTCGCTGCTTTCGGTTTCGTCTTGGTTGGCTGGAATACCATCCGAGATTAAGCGAGCAAAGAGTAGTTTTCCTGTATTGTTTTTGACTTCCACACTAGTGGCTTGTTCTCCATCTAGATCTAGTTGCCACAGTGGTTTTTTGCTACTGATCGTTTGCCAACTACCACCTGCCAAACGATATTGGCAATCTACCTTAGCACTTACTCCTGCTTCACCAACAAATTTTGACATAGCAATCAATGCCTGTGCTATTTCTTGTGTACTACACCATCTATCCGAAGAAAGACGTTCAGAAATGACTTTGACTAAATCGTCTGCTTTATCTCGCATATTCATGATAGACAAAGTTTGCAACATAAGAGATTCATCTCTAAATTTACTACCGAAAGTAGTGGTTTTCTGTTCGGCGGTATAGTCCATTGCTTTTAGTACTGCTTGAGTAGTAATGC
Source organism: uncultured Aureispira sp. (assembly GCA_964404215.1). Taxonomy (GTDB): domain Bacteria; phylum Bacteroidota; class Bacteroidia; order Chitinophagales; family Saprospiraceae; genus Aureispira. Next base: position 16,207 of record CAYOJF010000029.1, read on the forward strand.
GTTTAGCGACACTTTCCTGTCCTGCTAGATGGTAGGCAGCAGCCAAATACCAAGGGGCTGTGACAGAGTTTTTCTTTCGTTGTTTGAGACGCATACGATTCATGGCACCCATTTCTGGTTTACCTGCCAAGGCGAGCAAGTAGAGACGGTGAGCTTGAATGAGGTCGTCATTAGGAGTACCTTTAGCGGTCCAGTTCTTTGCCATTTTGGATTGGTATTTAATCCAGTTGTTCAAAAAGCCTTCTCTGACAGTATACCCCGCTTTTTTTGCTTCAATCAAAAATTGCCCTGTATAGTTAGTTGCCCAAGGGTGATCCTTGCCACCTGGCCAATAGCCCATTGCTCCACTAGCATTTTGGAATAGATATAATCGCTCGATTCCAGCTTTTACATTCTTACTGATCGCTGCTTTTTGTTTTTCTGATAGCGGCATCAAATTCGCCAATTGTAACTGTGGGTAAACACTAGACGTTGTTTGCTCTGCACAACCATAGGGGTAGCGAATGAGATATTTCAATCGTTTACCTAGGTTGATAGGAGGAATAGATGAAATTTCGAGTACGCCGTGATTAGTGCCTACCATACCTGTTGGTTTGTAGGTTGCTTTCCAATCACCTTTAGCAGCCAAAGATTTAGCGGCTACATTGGTTTCTCTAGGATTAGCATTGCGAATATTGACATCGGTTTTATAAACAGCGGATTCGTCTCCACTAGTAACTGTAATCTTGACATTGCCACTGCCTACTTGTTCTCTTGTTTTTAGTTCAAAATTGACTAATTGGTCACCAATTTTATTGAATTGGATGGTTTTTTTATTGCTACCATCAATATCAATCAACCCACTGGTTTCAATTTTGACCTCTACCTCTTTGATGTCTTTTTTCATAGCAAAGACAGTAACAGGCAATTTGAATTGTTCTCCTACACCTAATACTCTTGGTAAAGTTCCCAAAACCATCAACGGTTGACGGACAGGGACTTCTTTCTCAGCGGCACCATAGGCTCCTTCATCTGCTGTAACCACCATTGCACGCACAGCTCCTACATAGTTAGGCATGTCAAACTTGTGGGTTCTACTTTCTCCTTCTTTGAGATAAAATGGTCCTGCATAGAGTACTACGGGCTTGAATCGATCTACTTTTTTCTTTCCTTTAGCATTGTTGGCACCATCACCACCTATACTCAATAGACTTTTGATATCACCTCCAAAAGCACCTAATACATCATTATAAATGTCCCATGTTTTGACTCCCAATGCTTCTCTTTGATAGAAAGTAGACCACGGATTAGGGGTTTTGAAATTAGTCAAACCTAATAGTCCTTCATCTACAATGGCAACAGTATATGCCATTGGTCCACCTCTACGTTCTTTGACTGTAATACTGAATGGTTCCTTCGGACGGAGTTCGTCTGCCATAACAATTTCAGGCTCTAGATGTGTACTAGGATCTTCTACATAAAGTGGAATGGTTCCGTACATACGAATAGGAAGGTCGTTTTTGGTTTGTGCATGTGGCTGTAGTAAAGTAACGGTAGCATAAGCATTAGGGGACATTGCCTTTGTTGCTTTTAGTTTGAATTTGGTATTGCCTTTTTTAGCATCTACCCAATGAGCTTCTATTACATTAGTACCATTTTCAATGGAAACTAATGCACGTCCTTCAAATCCTGTTGGGATATTCAAGGAGATTTCATCACCCACTTCATATTTTTCTTTATCGGCAGTAAATCGTAGGGCAGTAGCACCCCCACTTTGTTCTGTCGAGCGTCCAGCCCATCCTGGCCAGTCAATATAGAAAACCTGTCCGGTACTGTGTCCTTTTTTGCCATCTGAAACACGAACAAAATAGCGTCCCCAACTAGGATGTTTGACTTCTAGTTCCCAAGTAGCTTTTCCATTTTTGGCTGATACAACAGCAGATTGTACTTCTGTTGCATTGACTTTACCTCTGTAGTTCGGTACTTCTTCTTTGTTTTTATCAAACCACCACTTCCAATTCAGTTTATATAGTTTGACTTCTAGGTTTTCAGCATCTAAAGGGTTTCCATTTTTATCTACGGCCAATATTTCTACTGTATGTTTTTTGTCGGTCAATAGCATATTTCTAGCTTCGTCTCCTTTAGGGACACGGACACCAATATAACGCTCGTAAGGATGGTAAGGAATAGAGGTTTGTCCAATAGAAAAATCACCCCCTGGTTCAAATACTTTCATACGGAAAGTAGCATTGAGCATTCCTGGGCTTTGACTTCTAGCTTTGATATTAGTTTTGATTTCAGCTATTCCATTTTCATTGAGTTTGCCATCAAAAATAGTTTTGTCTTCAGGAGAAAACTCTCTTGCAGGGTCATTGAATGAAAAACCATTGTGCTTAACAAAATTAACTTTCTTTGATTTTAAGGTCAATTCTACTTTAGCTTTTAGATTTTTAGCAGTCGCTCCATGTAGCCACTGAGAGGATAGTTTACCGACCAAGTTGTTGTTTTTGACTGATAATTCTGCTACTCCAAAGTCTAAATCCATCTTCAGACGATTGGGTTTTACAGCTTCTACTCGTAAGGTCTTGCTAAAAGTAGCTCCACCTACTTTGATAGTAGCTAGGTAGTTTCCTGTAGGAGCATTTGCTCCTGTCTGGCAGGTGAAATTATAAATGCCATTAATACTTTTGGTATTGGTCTTACGAATAACAATACTTCCTCTTGGATCTTTGAGTGTAAAAATGACAGGATGGTCAGCTGGTAGCGATTTTTCTTTGTCTTCTAATACGAAATTGAGGAACAATTCATCTCCAGGACGCCAAACACCACGTTCTCCATAAATAAAGCCTTTAAGTCCTTTGTGATAGGTATTACCTGCTACATCAAAACGACTCATCGAAAGAGCGTTCCCATCGTCTAAACGTAAGTAACCACGTTGGCTTCCAGATTTGGCAATCAAAAAGAAAGGAGTTTTAGGAAACTCAACTGTTGCCATACCTTGTTTGTCGGTTTTGGCCGTAACAATCAAATCTTGGTGATAGTCATAAAACTCTAGGGTAACGTTTTTAATAGGAGCAGTTGTTTGTAGATTGCTGACTACAAATAAATTGCCCGCACTTCCTTGTTTGGCAATAATTCCTAAGTCAGATGCTAGGATATTACGTTTGATAGCCTGTCTAGGAGTATAATAATAGCGACTACAAGGATCTTTCAGATCCCCATATTGGTAGTCTTCCTCGTAATAGTTCCAATAACTATAGCTGTAGCTAGGACTGTCCCAGTTTTTAGGTGTCTGTACAGGGTTGATTTCATCATAAAATGCTTCTTGCTCATCTACCTTATCACAAGTGTAGAGTGAATAAGATTGACGAAATCCAATAGCGATTTCGTAGACGGCTCCAGGTTCTGGCGTAATCAAGTCTGCCAAATCTAAAGAGTGTGTTGTCCAGTCTGTTAGTTCGAGCCCCTTTGTGTTATCAAAGGCAATTTTCTTTTCTAGTACGACGGTTCCAACACGTTTTAGTTCACGACTACCGTCAATTTTATTGACTTGAAAAAACTGCTTGATATTGTCTTCCTTAATTTTGATGACTCGAACATCTACAGCATTGATATTGACAGATTGAAAAACAATCGGCATTTTTTTAGATTTAGGAATAATGTTTCCTTTGCCCATCCACTTGACAGCAGGCTTAGTATCCGAAAATAGAATGGTCTCTGTAGTACTGGTTTGTAGTGGTTTCCCTCCTAAGTTTTTGATTAGGTGAGAGACTTTAAGTTCTTTTTTACCTACTAAGTTCCCATTAGTATAGAGCTTAACTTGATTGTTATGAATGCTGTATTTTAGATTTTTACCATCTAGTGTAATCAGTCCTTCTAGATCTTGTTCAGTGTCTAGCAAGTCCGAAAATTCTATTACAATGTGTTGTTCAGGTCTATTGTAACGATAGGTTTTGGTAACACTGAATTCAGAAAAAGACGGAATAGTAAAGGTATAATCTCCAACGGTACGAGATTGAATCTTTTCGCCATTCCATTTCCAAGTCAAATTGTAAGCATTCGACTTCTGTTCTACATTATTGATTGCAAAACGGTGTTTTTTACCTGTTTGATGTTGCCATTCGATAGGTAATTTTTCTTTACCATCATAGGCGGTCAATAACTCTTCTACTAAAGCAACGTCTTCTTCGTCATGAAGCTCTAGTTCTCCACCTATTTCCATCATTTTTTTGTCTTGCTCATAGCTAATAGTACTAGCAACAGGACTGACATTGATAAATTGGTCTTTTGCTTTGAATTGGAATACAAAGTCTGCTAATTCAGCAGGGACAGTTGGTAAGAGTTTACTTAGGTTAAGTGTAGCGGTATAGATTTGTCCTGAACTTAGGTTTCCTTTAGGAATGAATTCTAATGTTCTTTTGTCCAACCAAACAGCTTCTCCTTCTACAGCTGGCTGAAAGGAGAATGGGTTGGGATAAATACTAGCGGCTACATTTTCTGTCAATTCCTGTTGGAATTGAACTTTAATAGTCGATTTTTTAGATATTTCACCATGGGTGAATCCTGCCAAGAAATCATCGTAAGCTACATTGTAAGCAACTTCTTCGGGTTGGTAATTGGTGGTGCAGGCTTGTAATCCTAGTAGTAAGATGACTAAACAATAACAACTCCATTTAGAAAAATACGTCATATATGTGTGTGGTTTTAGATAAAAAAGAAAGAAAATTGATACGGTTTATATTGCTCTTTCTTTACGTAATAGTGGTTTCTGATTATTAGGAAATTCAATAGTATAGACTCGTTTGTCAATCATACAAAAATCACAATGAATAGATAATAAGACTTTGTGATCGGATTGCCACTGATATTCATAAGTTAGTGTATTTCGATCATCTTCTGGCAGTAGTATACTATCTAAATAATATTCCATATTGTCTTTTTGATACCGGATTTGAATTTCAGGGGTACGGTGCATACTTCTATCTTTCTGATAAAGAACAATATGATGTAATTCATTAGGAGATTTTAAAGTACCCCATTTTTTAGAATGGCTACAGCCGGTCAATAGAATCAAACAATAAGTTAAAATAGATAAAATAAATAGTACTTTAGTAGGCATTATATACAAATCTTTAATCTTTTTTTGTCGAAAGGCAGATACTTAATAAATTGGTCTATCTCCTTGTTATCAACAATATTACGACGAAAACAAAGGAAAGTAACAGGGCAGCCCGTCTAAATGAGTATTTGGTTCTCCAAATGAGTCTTTGGTTCTTTGGCTACAGAACAGAATCCTAAAAAAAACTTAAAAACATCAAAATTACTTCTCAAAACTTAGTAGCTTTGGCGTCAGATTAATTATTTCATCAAATATTTCAAACGATATGAAAAATTTATTTTTTACAGTAGTAGCATTGTTTGCTACCAGTAGCATTTTTGCACAGCAAGGATTAGAAATTACATTAGGATTTACTCCTGGATCATCATTGTATTTAAATGATGAAGATTTTGCAGCAGGAGAAGATTTGAATTTTCAAGCTACTTATGCTTTTAATACAGGACTAACAGTTGGATATAATTTTACAGATAAAATAGGTATAGCAACAGGAATTGGTTTTGCACAATTAAATCAAAATTACATTACAGATAGAGATGGTGTTTCGAAATCTGACCAAAATAGGTGGACGAGAAGTCAATCTTATTTGAGAATTCCTGTATTGTTGAGAGTAGGAGGAGATAATATGAATGGTTCTTCTGCATTTTTCCGTATTGGACCTCATTTCGATTTTCTAACAGCAGCAACTTCTTTGAATAAAGGATCTGAAAACAACCCAAGTGAGAACACGACGAATTTGAGAGACCAAAGTATTTTAGGGACTAAAATTAATTTGGTAGAAGATATGGTGATTGGTTTATCTGCCGATGTGGGAGCGAGAATAAGAATTAATGATTACATGGGGATTTTGTTGATGTTGCACTTAGAAGGAAATCTACTTAACATGGAAGCAGAGGATGCACATTTATATTTTTCTCACACAGGAAGCATCTTGTTAGGTACATCAGAAAGAAGTGAAACCCGTGCCATAATGGGAGGAATTACTGTAGGGTTCCAATATGTTTTGGATTTTAACTAAGAATTGATAACTAGGATATCTAGTTAGCTGGATAAATAAAGAGCAATAGGGATAAAAAACGTTCTTATTGCTCTTTTTAGTTTATCTTAGTCATGGAAGTTGTTTGAAGTTTTTATGCCTACAAAAAAGATAATTTGTAAGCTACGAAACAGAAACATTAAAGAACTTCATACTAAAAGTGCTCTAAAAGTCTTTATAATATAGAACAATCACTAAGAATATGCTCTAAATACTAAACTATGAAAAATACACTATTGGTTTTGACTCTTTTTTTCTTTACTGCTCCTGTACTATTGGCTCAGCGTTATGCAGGAAACTCAGAGTCTATTTATGCAGGGTACTTGGGTTTATATGTAAACCCTGCGAATGTCGTTAACCAGCGAATGCAGTCGGATGTTAATTTTTTGAGTTATAATATTTCCTTATCTAATGACTATTTTAGGTTTTCGTTTGCTCGTTTAGCTACTGGAGGAGGGGACTTTTTTGATAGTTTTACTACTGGTAGTCAAGGGGGAACAGCTAATATAGTTTTTGATACAGAAGCAATATTGGCAGGAGGAATGTTTTCGATTAATGATAAAATGGGAGTGGGGTTTCAGATTAAGACTAGAGGTATTTTGAGTGCCACAGGTTTTGATAAAGATTTGATAGAGATGGCAGCTTCTGGATTTACTAAGTCTGAATTTTATGGACGAAAATACTCAGGAGTAACCTCTACACTCTCAGCGATGTCTTTCAATGAGTATTCAGTTACCTTTGGTTCAGAAGTCATGAATGCAGGACCTCACCGACTCAAAGTAGGAGGAGCATTGAAACTCTATCAGAGTCAAGGTAGTTTTCACTTGCAGTTTAAAGATTTGGAATATGAATTCTATAATGAAGACACACTCAAAAATGTATCTGGTCAAATCAACTATTCTAGTAACTTTAATGAAATACCACCAGATTTGACTAAAATGCTTCCTTGGAACCAATTTGCAGGTGGACGATTTGGTGTTGGAGGAGATATAGGAGTAGTCTATGAATATAGTCCAGCCAAACTAGAGAATGCTCCCTATAAATTTAAAGTAGGGGTATCTTTCCATGATATTGGCTTTATTAGTATAGATAGAGATCCAGGAACTTCTAATATTATAGACTTCAGTGCTCAAACAGTGGATTTGAACTTCTTTGATGGTATTACATCGCTGAATGATATCAATGATAAAATTAATAGGGATTCGATTCAATTTTCAACTAGAGAAGGTTCTTTTGAATATTTGATGCAGGCTCCAACAAGAATGAATCTTTTTGTAGATGCTCATATTTGGAAAGGCTTTTATGCTTCATTTTTCAGTGAGATTGCTTTACATGATTATCTCAATGCTCAAAAGACCGTTAGTATGAATTCTTTTGAAATTATACCTCGTTATGAAGTAAAGAAGTGGTTTAGTGTAGCAATGCCCATTTCTTATGTTCAGTACAATGGCGTCGCAGTAGGGTTAGCACTGCGTTTAGGACCTGTTTATTTTGGTACCTCTGATTTGTTCCGAACTTTTGCAATAGGCAGTGATTTTATGGGCTTTAGTGTTTATGGAGGCTTGAGAGTTCCATTGTACAAAAAAGAGGTATAGATAGGTTTTGGAAAATACGTTAGATATACTCTTAAGTATAGCCCTCAATAAAAATTAAAAAAAGCGTTTGACTCATTGTCAAACGCTTTTTTTAGTCCAAGTAAACTATAGCTACTTAAACGGCTACGGTATCTAATACTTTTGCGATTCTATCAAAAATAGCATCCAAGTCACCTACACCATCTACTTTTTGGGTCTTACCAAAATTAGCATAATAGTCAGCTACAGGAGCTGTTTCATTACCATAGACATCAATTCTGTTTTGGATGATAGCAGGATTTTGATCATCTGCTCTACCAGAGGTTTTGCCACGCTCTAGAATTCGTTCTACAATAACTTTATCTGCAACGACTAGTTCTACTAATACAGAAACTGCAGTTCCCTCTTCTTTTAGAAATTCATCTAATAATTGAGCTTGATTGACATTACGAGGGAAGCCATCAAATATATATCCTACTGCATCTGGGGTCTTGTCCATTTCTGCTTTAAGTAGTCTAAATGTAATACTATCCGGAGCTAATTCGCCTTTGTCAATACAACTTTGGACTTCTGCCCAGATAGCAGTGCCATTGTCTCTTTCTCTACGAAATAGATCTCCTGTTGAAATATGGATAAGATTATATTTGTCTACCAATTTAGCAGCTTGTGTACCTTTGCCACTACCAGGAGGGCCACACAGAATTAAGTTTAACATTCGTTATTTTTTGATTGATTGTTAGATGTTTATGAAGGAGCTTTTTGGTTGAAATAGCTCAATCAAGCTGCGAAGATACAAAAAAACTACTTTAATGTCAATAACCAATTGACGGATTTAGAGATGGAAATGTAATAATTTTGACACCGTTTGGAATGTATAACTTATAATTGGCTAGAGCATGTTTGAGAATTGAGTTCCTCAAAATAATCGATTGGAGTGAAAATGAATTGATTTAAGGGTTGAATAAGCCTCTTTTTGAGTTTGATAGTAGCATTTGCAGCTTGAAGTTAATTTCTAGAGATGCTCTTACCTAATTGCTCAATCGTATTACCTCTTTGGTAATAATAGGGGCAATTTCTACCGCATTATCCATGACCATACTGTGCGTAGCTCCTTCAATCCAGTGTGTCACTTGCATAGATTTATGATTAAAGATGTGGTCTTTGGTACCGTGAATATGAATATAGTTTTGAGGACGATTACTATTTTGCCAATTGATAGCTGTATATCGTCCCCATTTAAGATGTTCTGGACTAATTGCCTGTACCATTTTTTCAAATAAGATTCCAGAATCGTTTTGTGTAAAGCGAAACCATCGAGCTAGTTTAGGTAAAATATGTTGTGTGAAAGCAGTAGGAGTGAGACGATATATAGGGACTTGGACACAAAATCTAAATAACCATGGACGTTCGCTTTCGTGTGTAATACTAGAGAGTATGATTAGCTTATCGGCAGCTATGGTTTTATTTAGGGCAGTAGCAATCATACCTCCTAACGAAAGACCAATCAAAATAACATACTCATCAGGAGCTTTGGGTGGAATTTTCTTAACTAAACGCTCTACATAACTATCCATACTTTCTGTCAGCGTGGTAGGTTCCAAATGTTCTAGATGTAAAATTTGCTCTTTGGATAGGGGCAATAATTGAATTAACTTATCAAATATTCTTTGGTCACAGCCCAATCCAGGGATGAAATATAATTTAACTTTCTTGTTCATGAGGTATGTTTTTGTAGAGTAACCAAAGGATCAGAGGCAGTCCGCCATGAGCCAATCTAAAGATCGTTTGATAAGTCCAGTCATGTAAAGAGACCCAAGGTATATCCCAGTAAAAATTAGCTAAAATGCGTGTTAGGGCCGTAATGAATCCCCATGCAATACAATAATAAATTCCTATTGTTCGTGTTGGTTTGAAAAATAGGAATAATACTGCTAGGAAATCTAAGACACCCATTATTTGTAAGAATAGGAATACTTGTTTGTCATTAGATAAAGGAAGCATATTATAACACCATTGTACCCAAGCTCCCGAAGTAGGGTAATAACCTACAGCATATAATCCATGTGAACAGAAGGTGAAACCAATAATCAGTATTAATAGGGTTCTAAATTTTGATGTGTTATATTGGTACTGTTGAGGAGTTGCAAAAGAGGGATAGAGTGCTAAGATTAAAAATGGCATACTAACTTGAGTCATCTGCTCCAATAGTTGGGCCATAGCATAGTAGTTATCTTTCCAGAGTAAGACCGAAAGTAATAGTAATAAAGTACCTGATAACCATAAGAGGACTTTTACGGTTTTTGTACCCCGTTCGACAAAAAAGATGGCAAACGCAGAAGTTGCCCAAATACTACTAATGACTAAACTTAGTATATTGATGAATCCATCCAAATCAAAAGTCCGATTGGTGACATAGTTTTCCCAGCTATCCTGTGTGAGATAGGTGACAGTAGAGCTGAGTAAAGATTCGTCCCAAAAGAATGTTCGTAATGGTAAATCAAAAAAAAAGCCTTGGTAAGCTCTACCAATCAATACACAAAAAGTAAAGCATTTTAGCAGAAATAAAGGTAGAGAAGAAGAAGGGATATATTTATCAAACATATTCTAAGTCTATAAAATGAAATCCTGTATCATAATTAGTGGGTTTTCCATTAGAGTAGTCTTTGTACACTTTTTTACCTAAGCGAAAAGGGACAGGGGAATTAAACAAAGGACCATCATACACAAAGGTATGAAATTCTCCATTTTCCCCACAAATATCTACTTCAGGAGGCAAACTGTTGATAAAGTCGTCATCAATAAGGCGTCCTACATAACTTTCGTCTAGGTGTTTCGCATTGACACAGACCGTAATAGCTTTGAATCCTAGGTCAATAAATGTCTTGATGATTTGTTTAGTTGGTTTTTTCCATAGTGGAAAGACACCTTTCATACCTATTTTTTGGAGTTGAGTTTCTCTGTATTGGCGAAGATCTTCTAGGTAAATATCACCAAAGATAGCCGTGCTAATTTTTTGACGCGTAAAAAATGCCATTTCTTGCTGCATCAGTTGATTATAAACTTCCATGCTGTTAGAATTAGGTAATTGCATTTTTCGGAGCGAAATTCCAATACTTTGAGCTTGGAGTTCTAATAGTTCTGCTCTAACACCATGCATGGTAATCCTATTTTGAGGATTACTGATAGTCGTGAATAAGTGAGTAACATCATACGACTTTTGTTGTAATGTATAATAAAGAGCAAGGGTGGCATCTTTTCCACCACTCCAATTCATAATTGCTTTTTTCATCAAATCGGCATCAATGTATTTTGATCATAATAGAAGGTGTCTAATAGAATAGGGGCATTTTCTAAGAAATAATAATGGAGAGAATCATAAGGAATACTAAAAGAAACATCTCCATAAGCAAATGCTCCTAGTTCATAGGCATTGTAATGAAACAAAACACCAGTGTCTAATAGTGCAAATTGAGCTGGAAGTGGGAAAAAACCTTCTTCAAACATTAATTTATTTTGATGTAAACTAGTGTCAGATTTTTGGTTGATTGTTTGTAGAAAGGTTGACTCTATTAAATTTATAAAAGAAGCTTGGTAGCTGGTGTCAAATAATTGGGGAAGAGTTATTTTTTTTCCATTAATTACTTCCAAATTGTGAAATGAAACCGCATCATTAGGGTGTGCCCCTCCCATAAACTCTAATTCATTGACTCGTATGGCGATGACATCAGGTGTGTTGGTCAGGATATGAATATGAACAGTATTGATCCACTTAGGTCCTGTCATTAGTCCAAAAGATTGCATTTCTTCATCAAATTCTTTAAACTCTTTGATGAACGAAATCATTCTATCTTGGGCAGTTGGATACGCTAAATCATCATCTTTCTCTTGCCTTAGTACGTATTTTACAAGAGTGCGAATACTATCCTTTATGGGGCTGTAAGTACTATCAAATACAGGATAGGAAAGGATTATTTTGGCGGTTAGGGGGCTTGATATATTAAAACTATCATGTTCTGTCAAAAAGAGAGTGTCTTGTTGATAGACTAAACTATCAGAAGCATTCTGATGCAGTACATAGTGACTTATTTTTTCCTCTTTCTCTATGGGCATAGTGTCTGTATCAGTTTGCCAAAACTGACAACTGGTTCCCCACAGTGGGAGTGCAATAAAGAAAATCCGGAGAGCTTTTGACATATTATTTGATGTATCGCAATGCTACAAATATAAACCTCTATTTCTTTAATCCAAAAATAGCTTCTATTAGAGTTAAGATAAACTTATTGGAGTTGTAAATAGAGTTGGGCAATAATGATACTATTTTTAGAGGAAAAATGACAGCTATTTTTTATATTTGTCCAGTAGAGTAAGCAATTAACACTAAAAGCCCGTTTAAATTTGTATTGATCAAAAATACTTTTGACAGGCTTTAATCAATAAATCGAACAGGTAGGAGCTACGGATGAAAACTAAGAAAGAAATACAATTAGCCAAACAAGATTTTCTGAAGATTTTTAGAGAAAAAAAATATGCAGAGATTCCTCATGAAATTTTTATTCCTTACGATCCCTACAACCATTACACTAGTCAAAAATGGTCTATAGTTGGTGGGTTAACTTCTACTATTATCTTTATTTATCTATTGTACAATGCATTGATTGTAGATTCTATCTATTATTGGCATATTGATCTACCCGTTATAGTAGGACTTTTAGTAGTTAGTATTTTTTCTGTATTTGCATTCTTCTTTTTTGTACGTTATCGCCAGCTCGATAAAATTTTAAAAGATTTTATTGCCAACCCTGAACTTAGTAATTATGGTTCTATTCTGACCAAAGAATATTATTTTGAATTAACGCCAGAGGCTTATCATATTATCCCCCAAGAAAACATTCTGCGGGTAGACTACGAAGAAGTTCGTTCAGAAGAAGAGGTCTATTTAGAATTACTAATAGAATCTGCTGATCAGATCGAAGTTCGTGGGGTAGTGTACAACCCTAAAGAAATTGATTTGAAAAAATGGGCAGAAGCAGCCTAATAAATTAGTTTAACGTATCTTTAACTGGCTTCTCTTTTCGTAGAAAATGCTGATACAAATACGGTTCATCTTCCGGTAAGTTTTGAGGATCAATGTGTCCTGTTTGGACAGAAATAATCGCAATAACCCCAACAACTGTTAGTCCTGCCAATGAGAATAGGGAGAACTTTGTCCCCCATATATTAGTACGTTCAGACTCTTTGAAGTCACCAAATAGCATTTTTCGTGCTTCATCTCTTCGTTCTTTTCTACTTAGTTTACTGAAATCCACTTCGTCTTTTCCTTTTCTTGCCATAGCTTAAACTTTTATTTAAAATGTGCGTATAAAGTTAGTATTAATTTTGCTACTGTAAATCACTACCATCAAATATTCGGATTATTTATGTAAATTTATCAAGAACAAATTCGTTGTTACAATCAACTAAGTTGTTTTGGTAGAACAACAAATGTAATCACTAGATGAAAAATACTTTTTTTTAGAATGAAAACATTTGTCATCTACTTAAATTCTAGCCCGAATGAAAGTGACTTCATCTAGTTTTATTTTATGAAGCACTTATATATCACCAAAAAATATTTTTATGAAGAATATCATAGCATTAACAGCTGTTTCTATTTTGAGTTCTGCTAGCACACTAGGTATTTACAAATACTGTATAGAAACACCAATTTCACCTGTCAGAGATGTTATTATCCGTGAGCAAAGCTACGGAAAGCAAATGGGTTATCCAACGACTAATCAAAGCCCTAATTTTTATCCAGAAATTACAAATGTCAGTTCCTTCAAGGATGCTGCTGATTTGGTTCGTCCTGCTGTGGTACATATCAAAAGTGGTTCTGGGGATAAGTACGAACGTATTTTTGGTGGAGAATCATCAGGTTCTGGTGTTATTATTTCAGAAGATGGATATATCGTCACGAATAATCATGTAATTAGTGGTGCTAGAGAATTGACGGTCATATTGAATAATAAGAGAACCTATTCTGCTCAAATTATTGGCACGGACAAGACGACTGATTTGGCTGTTATTAAAATAGACAAAGACGAACTGGGAGAAGATAAACTTAATGTGTTAGATTTTGGCGATTCCGATATTGTGAATGTAGGGGAATGGGTACTGGCAGTCGGTAATCCGTTCAATTTGACTTCTACCGTAACAGCAGGAATTGTGAGTGCCAAAGGTCGTAATATTGACATATTGGAAGGGACGTATTCTATTGAGTCGTTTATCCAAACAGATGCTGCGGTTAATCCTGGAAACAGTGGAGGAGCATTAGTGAATACAGAAGGACAATTGGTTGGAATTAATACGGCAATTGTGACACGCTCAGGTCGTTATGAAGGATATTCTTTTGCTGTACCTTCCAATTTGGTCAAAAAGGTCGTAAAGGATTTATTAGAATACGGAGAAGTCCAAAGAGGATTTTTAGGGGTTACTATTCGTGATATCACAGCAGATATGGCAGATGAAAATAACTTAGAAACACTTAATGGTGTTTATCTGGAAGATGTTGGAGATGAATCAGCAGCAGATGAAGCTGGATTGCAGGAAGGAGATATTATTGTAAAGGTTAATGGGAGAGAGGTCAGCAGTTCACCAGAACTACAAGAGCAAGTAGGGCTTTTCCGTCCAGGAGAAGAAGTAGCGATTGTCTTTCTGAGAGAAGGTAAGTTAAAAGCGACAGATGTCGTACTCAAGAATGAAAACAACACAACCGAGTTAGGTAAAAAACGTAGTGAAAAAAGAATGGAGTCTAAAGCAACTTTACTCAAGGACTTAGGTATAGAGGTAGAGGCACTGAAAGCTAAGGACAACCGAAGAGGAGAAGCTGGTGTGCAGATTACTAAGATCAAATCAAATTCTATTATTGCAGATACCAATATGGAATCTAACTTTATTATCACAGCAGTAGACAATGTGAAAATAGAAACCATAGAAGAGATGATAGAAGCAATAGTAGCAGGAGAAGGGGAAGTCGTTTTAGATGGTTTTTATGAAGAATACGAAGGGGATTATAGCTATGTTTTTGAGAAACAATAGGCAATGATTCTACAACTTCAAATAACCTATTCCACAAGATGGAATAGGTTATTTTTTATGTTTCCACCTTCGGTGTGACCATAACCACAGTTCTGGACACTCCATGATCTTTTCTTCTAACTTAGAAGCGTAGAGGGCTGTAATTTCTTCCGAAGTATATTGGGTAGGATCTTCTACGAGTACCTCTAGTGCTACACTATAATAACCTCGTTTGGTACGCTTGATATCCAGATATAGAATTGGTAGATTATAGCGTCTAGAAAAACTAGAAGGTCCTTTTAGGAAAGCGGTTTCTTGATGCAGGAAGTTCACCCAATGAGCTCGTTTGGGGTTGCTGGGGGATTGATCTGCTATCAAAACATAGACTGCTTCTTTATTTTGGTACTTCTTGAAAGCTCTAGGGGCTTGTTGGCTGGCTAGAAATTGGGTGTTTTGTGCAGCTCTAGATTGTTTCAGGTATTGGTCAATGTATTTGTTTTTGAGTGGTGAATATAAAATGACCACTGGACAATCTGCATAAGAAGATGCTGCAATTCCTATCCACTCCCAATTAGCATAGTGTCCTCCCAAAATCATGATAGATTGATATTGATCGACCATTTGTTGTGTCAGCGTATCCATTGCCTTTTGGCGTTGGAGAAGCGTTTTTTTGCTCATCGAAAACCCTTTGATACTTTCTACCAAAATATCAAATAAATTTTGATAGAACTTTCGTTCGATAAGGCTTAATTCTGCCACTGATTTTTGGGGAAAAGCATTCCGTAGATTTTCTCTAACGACTTTTTTTCGATAACCGACTAGTTTGTATACTAGCAGATAAGCTAAATCAGATAGCCTATATAATAGCCAAAAAGGAGTAATGGCTACCAAAAGTACAAGCAAGCGAAATAGAAAGTAAGCGATCATTATGTTTCA
Organism: uncultured Aureispira sp.; assembly: GCA_964404215.1. Lineage (GTDB taxonomy): Bacteria > Bacteroidota > Bacteroidia > Chitinophagales > Saprospiraceae > Aureispira. The sequence goes on from CAYOJF010000029.1 coordinate 31,904, forward strand.
GATTACAAAATTAAGATAATTTCAAACACACTCTAGGGTATAGTGATACTATCTACATAGAAGGTTTACTCGACTTCTTCCAATTTCTGATGCTCATAAATATCATAATAATAGCCTTTATTTTGGATCAATTCTTCATGTGTACCCATTTCTACAATTTGACCATCTTCCACTACTATAATTTTATCAAACTCCAAGGCAGTGTATAGGCGGTGAGTGATGATAATCGTAGTTTTATCCGCACAGGCGGTGTTGAGGTAGTTCGTGATTTTGGCTTCTGTCATCGTATCCACAGCCGAGAGACAATCATCTAATAGAATGATATCAGGGTCTTTAATCAGAGCTCGAGCAATAGAGATACGCTGTTTTTGTCCCCCTGAAAGTGTTACCCCACGTTCGCCTACTACGGTGTCAAACTGTTCGGGTAGACTCATGATATCTTCGTATACTGCGGCATATTTGGCATATTGTTGAATCTCTTCTTTAGAAGCACCTGTCTTAGCAAAAGCAATATTATTATAAATCGTATCCGAAAATAAAAAGACATCTTGTGGTACATAAGCAATAGCATTTCGCAAATGAGGCAAGTTGTGTTCAGCAATAGGAAGACCATCTATCTTTATACTCCCTTCATCGGTATCATACATTCGTAATAGCAAATCTGCAATAGTTGTCTTTCCTGAACCAGTTCGTCCGACAATAGCCATTTTTTGTCCCGCTTCTAAGGTGAAACTCATATCTTTACTTCCTAAGATACCAGTATCTGGATAAGTGAAAGACACCTTATCAAATTCAATTTTTCCTTTGATAGGAACTATAGGAGCATTGTCATCAGGAACAATAGCAGGAGTGGTTTTTAAGAATTGATTGATTCTTTTTTGGGAAGCAGCAGCTCGCTGTATAATAGAAGCCACCCAGCCAATTGAAGTAACTGGCCAAGTTAACATATTGATATAAATAATGAACTCTGCAATATTTCCAGCAGATATTTCGCCATTGGTCATCAATACACCACTCACATACAAACTAATAATAGTACTCGCCCCAATTAATATAATCATGAGTGGACGAAAAAAGGCATCTACTTTTGCTAATTCTAAAGATTTACTTCTAAAATCTTCTGTTTCTTCTCCAAAAAAATGCCCCATCTCTTGCTCTTGCCCATAAGATTTGACTACTCGTATACCTGAATACACTTCTTGTGAAAGCGAATTTAGAACAGAAAGTTGTGCTTGTATTCGTTCACTTTTTTTATTGATAATATTAGTAACATAGTAAATGGAAATAGATAGGATAGGCAGAGGGATAAGCGAGTACATCGTTAGAGTAGGGCTGACCTGAATCATCGAATAAATCACCATAACGCAAAGCACCACTAAGTTGACAGAGTACATAACGGCAGGCCCTAGGTACATCCGTACCTTATTGACATCTTCAGTAATACGAGCCATCAAGTCTCCTGTATTATTCTTTTTGTAGAAGGAGAGCGTTAATTTTTCATAATGAGTAAAGACCTCATTACGTAAGTCATATTCAATCAATCGAGACATCACGATGAGCGTTTGCCGCATAAAATACATGAAAATTCCCATCAGTATGGCAAAAAGAATCGCCAAACCTCCAAAAAAGAGCAGGGTAGAGCCTAAATTGGAAAAAAGGATTTCTTGTAAACTAAAATTATCAAACAAACGATAAAGCGTGACATTGTCAACCACCAAATCAAGTGCATAACGAATGACTTGGGGTTGCAATACTCTAAAGTAGTTAGATACTGCTACAAATAGAATCCCTAGGAGGAAACGCCATTTATATTTTAAGAAATATTTATTTAAGTGAGCCAGTTCTTTCATAGTACAGAGGTAGAAACATTCATAGGAAAAGACCTAATTAGTCTTCTCGGAAAAAGGAACAGTTCTGAGTACAAATTGTTGTTTTCTTTAGTAGCAATTTAACGATGTGCCTATTGCCATCTTTGTAGTGCCCATTCATCTTGTTGTTTGTGGGTAAGGAATGACCAAGCCAAAATTCGACTTCTTTTATTTCCTTGTCCCATATCAATAACTTCAATTTGACGAGGGTTGACATTTTGTAGGGCATCATGTAGAGGCGATACATTATCTTTTTGAGATACCAATGTCGTAAACCAAAGACAATTCGTGGCAAATTTTGGACTTTCAGCAATCATATTTTTAATAAATTGTAACTCACCACCTTCACAGAATAATTCATTGGATTGCCCTCCAAAGTTACGATCTGATTTTACTTTTTTATTGAGCTTCAAATTACGTACTTTTCTTTGGTTACTTGCCCTTGCGGCGGCTGCTGAAGTATGGAAAGGAGGATTACAAATAACTAAGTCAAATTTGTCTTCAGGCGCTATAATTCCTTCAAACATTTTGGTAGAGGAAGTTTGTAGTTTGACCTGAATCTCTTTGCCTAAAGAGACATTTTGTGTAATGATATTTTGAGCACTATCGAAAGCGACCTTATCCACTTCACTTCCTACAAACTGCCACTGAAAAAGAGCATTTCCGAGTAATGGGTAGACTACATTAGCTCCCGTTCCAATGTCTAAACAATTTACTTTATTGCTCTTAGGAATTCTATTTTTGTTGGCATCTGCCAATAGTTCAGAAACATAATGTAAGTAATCTGCTCTCCCAGGAATAGGTGGGCAAAGATAATTTTGAGGGATCTCCCAATAATTTACTTTATAGTAGGTCTTGAGCAATGCTTTATTGAGCAATCGTACTGCTTGAGGATCTGCGAATGGAATGGTTTTTCGCTCATTGTACGGATTGATTGTAATGTATTGCTCTAACTCAGGACAGGACAAGACTAATTGGTCAAAATCATATCCATCTAGATGAAGGTTGTTTGGGTGGAGTAAATTCTTTTTTGGGGCTTTTCGCTTCTTATTTGCCATAAATGCTTTAATTTAGCTTAGTTTTTGTGTTGGGACAAAGGTACTTTTATTAGACGTTATTATAGAAATAATTTAAAAAAATAAACCATGAATAGTATTTATGTAGGTGTGGCAGTGGTATTACTACTGTTGGTCACCGTTGGATTGCAAGCTCAGACGAGCAAAAAAGCAGAAAAAAACATAGAAGCAGGACGAGCTTTCTTGTATAAAAATGCCGATAAAGAAGGTGTGGTTACTTTACCAAGCGGCATGCAGTATGAGGTATTGGTACAGGGAGAGGGTGATCGTCCTTCTTCTAGAGAAAAAGTAACGACACATTATCACGGTACGTTGATTAATGGGAAAGTATTTGATAGCTCAGTAGATAGAGGAATGCCTGCTACTTTTCCAGTCAATGGAGTGATTAAGGGCTGGCAAGAAGCCTTACCCCTCATGCAAGTAGGATCCAAATGGAGGTTGTATATTCCCCATGATTTAGCTTATGGATTACGGAATATGCCTAATATACCAGCAGGCTCTGTACTGATATTTGAGGTAGAGTTGCTGAGAATTGTAGAGTAATTAAGAAGAAGGAGTTATCTTACTATAAGATAACTCTTTCTTTATGTATAATCAAATCATTCGACTAACTCTGTATCTATATAGATTTCACTTTGTAGTGTTTTGTGGACAGGACACTTAGAAGCGATTGCTTTCAACCGTTGACGTTGCTCTTGGCTCAGTGTTCCTATGAGTTTGAGTTTTTTATGAAAATGATCCACTTTACCTGTTGTATCTGCATTCAATTGGAGTTCAGTAGCTGGTTTTTTGGAGTAGGTAATATAGACATAGACTTCCTGCAAATCCCATCCTTTACGTTGGGCATACATTTTAAGTGTCATGGTGGTGCAGGCTGCTAGTCCCGCACTAATATAGTCATAGGGGGCAGGCCCAAAATCATTACCTCCAACTGATTCTGGTTCATCAGCAATTAAAGTATGTTTTTTAGTTTGTATAGTAGTGGTGAAATTATCTTCTGTGAGGTGGAGGTGCCCTACTAATTGAGCTCCATCAGTAGTCATTTTTGAAGGAGGGGCTATTGGGAAATAACGTTGAACCCAACATCCAATCATATCACCTGCATACAAACTATCTTGCTTTCCTTCTAGTAGATGATTGGCTTTATCCAAGCTGATGAAACTTTTGGGATGAAAGGCATTTTTATATAATCTTTCCGCATTATCTATGCTAACCGTTTTGTCAATAGGAGAATGTAAAAATAAAAGTGGTTTCCGTATTTCACGAACAATAGAAAGTAAATCAACCTTATCGAAGTTATCGACAAAATTTTCATCTATTCTAAAAGGTCGTCCTCCAATATGAACCTCTACGGCTCCTTTTTCTTTGATTTCGCTAGGATCATGAGAAAATAATTTTTTGACGTGTTGTACATCTGCGGGAGCTCCAATAGTAGCAACTGCTTTGATATTGTCGAGTTCATGTGCCGCTACGAGTACTGCTGCACCACCTAGCGAATGGCCAACTAACAGAGAAGGAGCCTGATAATGTTTAGTGATATAGGTATTGATAGCTTTTATATCTTCAACATTTGCTGAGAAATGACTGTCTTCAAAATTCCCTTCACTTTTCCCTAATCCCGTAAAATCAAATCGAACGACTCCAAACCCATGATTAGCCAGGGATCGACTGATATTGCGAACCGAATTAAGCGAACTACTGCAAGTAAAACAATGAGCAAAAATAGCAAAATGCACTGGTTTTTGATGTGGCGGAAATTGAATATAGGCTTTCAATTTTGTGCCTTTTATATTGATGATATCAAGTTGTTCATATTTCATTTGACAATAGATTTGATTGTTTTGTTTAAAGAAATTAGACTAAAGGTGTAACAAAAATGATTTTAAGGATATAAAGTAATCGAAAAAAGACCTACCCAAAGAATTTTTTTAAGTACGAGACTATATTTGTACGATTACTAAAGAGGGATTTATCTATAAAGAAAACAAGATACCTTAACTTGAGGGCATACGTCTACTTTTTATTCAAAAAACTAGAAATAGCAGAGATGATTTTCTAGGTACACATCTATTAAAATGAAAACAATATTACTACAACTACTGCTTTTATGTGGCTGCACTACCATGCTATTAGGGCAAACAAAAAATGAAATTACAGTCTTGGACAATGGTAAACGTCCTTTATTGGGTGTGCAAGTGTTAAATGTGACGAAGGGTAATCATTTTCACACTAATGAGAAAGGAACATTTCAGACGACTAAAATTAGTATTGGAGATACATTGAAAGCTTATTTGATAGGCTATGAAATAGTAGAAGTAGTCATAGAAAAATTACCCACCCAGATTGTAATGCAGGAAAAATATGCTTCTATAGAGGAAGTAGTGGTAGCTCCTGAGGTCAATGCTTTAAATCTATTTACTGATATTGATATACAAACTAATCCTGTCAACTCTTCACAAGATATTCTGCGTCAAGTTCCTGGACTGATTATAGGACAACATGCAGGGGGAGGAAAAGCAGAGCAAATTTTTCTGCGAGGGTTTGATATTGACCATGGTACGGATATTAGCATTAATGTAGATGGAATGCCTGTAAATGTTGTTTCGCATGCTCACGGACAAGGTTATGCTGATTTACATTTTTTGATTCCAGAGACTATCGAAAAAATTGATTTTGGTAAAGGAACGTATTATGCAGAACAAGGTAATTTCAATACGGCAGGTTATGTTAATTTTCAGACCAAACGAATTCTAGATTATAATTCGATCAAATTAGAAGGAGGGCAGTTTGATACCAAACGAATTTTGGGAGCTTTCAATGTGGCCAAAACAAATAGACATAATGCCTATGTTGCATTGGAGTATTTAGATACAGACGGTGCTTTTGAGAGTCCTCAAAATTTTCATCGCATCAATTTATTTGGGAAATATACCACAGATATTACTCCGAATGATAAACTAGGAGTTAGTTTATCTCATTTTACGAGCAAATGGGATGCTTCTGGTCAAGTACCACAGCGTTCAGTAGATAATGGTAGTATTAGTCGTTTTGGAGCGATTGACGATACTGAAGGGGGGAGTACTAGTAGAACGAATGTACGCCTACATTACGATAAATTTTTGAATGAAAATGCAGTGATCAAAACCAACTTCTATTATAGTCAATATGATTTTGAATTGTATTCAAATTTTACCTTCTTTTTAGAAGATTCGATCAATGGAGATCAAATCAAACAGCATGAAACTAGAACGATGATAGGACTCAATTCGGAGTATTTCCAAAGTTTTTCTTTGGGCGAAAAAGTAGAGGGTCATTTGAAATTTGGGGTTAGTTTGAGGAACGATCAAAGTCAAGACAATGAATTGTCACATACATTAAATAGAAGCGAGACTTTATCTTATTTGTCATTAGGGGACATTAATGAAACGAATTTGGGAGCCTATGCCAGTGCTACATTTGATTATGGTAAATGGACACTAAATTTAGGTGTTCGAGCAGATTATTTCAATTTTGAATACAATGATGCTTTACTAACTAACTATGAAACCCAAACGGCTTCTAAAATTAATATTAGTCCTAAGCTGAACTTATTGTATAATTATTCATCCACTTTGCAAGGTTATATCAAAGCAGGAAAAGGTTTTCATTCGAATGATACTCGAGTAGTAGTAGCTCAGAATGGGCGACAAATACTACCAAGTGCTTATGGAGTAGATGCGGGATTGATTTGGAAACCGATGAAGAGACTAGTACTCAATGCTGCTTATTGGTACTTATTCTTGGAGCAAGAGTTTGTTTATGTTGGAGATGCAGGAATAGTAGAGCCAAGTGGTCAAACACAGCGACAAGGCGTAGAATTAAGTGTTCGTTACCAACCACTAAAATGGCTATTCTGGAATTTTGACGCTAATTATACACATGCAAGAGCTACCGAAGAAGAAGAAGGGGAAAATTATATTCCATTGGCACCTGACTTGACCATTACCAGTGGTATTAGTATACGACATGCCCAGACAGGGCTTTACGGAGGGCTAAATATGCGTTATATCAAGGATCGCCCTGCAAATGAAGACAATTCCATTGTGGCAAAAGGTTATACTGTATTTGATCTGAATGTAGGTTGGGAATACAAACGATTCAATTTTGGGGTTAGAGTAGAAAATTTATTCAATACCGAATGGAATGAGACACAGTTTGCGACTACCTCTAGATTGGCACAAGAATCAACAACAGTAGAAGAAATTCATTTTACACCAGGAACACCATTTTTTATTAGAGGAGTGGTAGAATATCGTTTTTAGAGGTGTTTTTTCTTACTTTTGCTATTCACAAATCATAATGATGCAGTCAGAGAAAACCACTTGTTTTATTCCTTTGGAGGTGCCGACTATCGGCATGGAACTCCCTCAAAAATTCACCTTTCCTTTCTATTACGATCCTCATCCATTGAGTCTATTAGCAGTAGAGCAGTTGCAAGAGCATCTGCGAAAGCAGACCGAATGGGAGCATAATTTTGGATTAGAAGAAGGTAAAGAGGGGCTAGTCATTGGGAAAATGTTTGGGGTATTAGTTGTCCAAAAAGCCAATGGGGAATTAGGTTATTTAGCAGCATTCTCTGGTAAGCTAGCCGATGAAAATCATCATAGAGGATTTGTGCCACCTGTATTTGATATTTTAGCAGAAGATGGTTTTTTTGTCAAAGAGATCAAAGTACTCAATCAGATTAATCAGAAACTAAAAGAGCTGGAAGAGGAACCAGACTATTTAGCTTATATGGATTACCTAGCAGAGGAGGAAGCATTGGTGGCAGAGCGTTTGGCACTCAAACGCAGACAAATGAAAAAGGCAAAAGATATTCGCAAGAAAATGCGAAAAGAAGCGAAACCCAAATTATCTATGGCAGCCTTTCAGGCACTAGAAGAAGAGCTCAAACAGGAAAGTTTAGGACACCAGTTTTATTACAAAAGGCAGGCTAATTTTTGGAAAGAAAGATTGGCAGAGACAGAAAAAGGGTTGAATCTATATTTAGATAAGATTAAAGCCTTGAGAGAGGAGAGGAAAGTGAAATCAGCAACTTTGCAGCGAAAATTATTCAATCAATATCGTTTTTTGAATCAGGCAAAGGAAGAAAAAAGTCTATACGAAATATTTTTGCCTACTATCAATGATGTACCACCTGCTGGAGCGGGAGAATGTGCGGCTCCTAAACTGTTGCAGTATGCGTTTTTGAATGATTGGAAACCAATTGCCTTAGCGGAGTTTTGGTGGGGAGCTTCTCCCAAATCTGCTGTACGCAAGCATGGTTATTTTTATCCTGCTTGTAGGGGTAAGTGTGAACCAATTCTGAAACATATGCTAGAAGGAATGGAGATAGATGACAATCCATTGTTGACTAATCCAGCAGAAGGGAAGACCGTAGGAGTAGTTTATGAGGATGATTATTTATTGGTAGTGAATAAACCCGCTGAATTTTTCTCCGTACCTGGTAAAAATATAGAAGATTCGGTCGCCTTGCGGATGAAGCAACGCTATCCAACTGCTACGGGACCACTGGTTGTTCATCGACTAGATATGTCGACTTCTGGTTTGATGTTGATTGCGAAGACCAAAGAGGTACACAAGCGATTACAATACCAGTTTGTGAAGAGAACCATCAAAAAACGATATGTTGCTTTGCTAGATGGAACTATTGAAGAAGAAACAGGTTTTATTGATTTGCCGCTAAGGGTAGATCTAGAGGATAGACCACGACAGCTGGTTTGTTATGAGCATGGTAAAAATGCTCGAACTAAATGGGAAATTATTGAAAAATCTAATGGAAAAACGCGAGTATATTTTTATCCTATTACTGGTAGGACCCATCAACTCCGAGTACATGCGGCTCATCCAGAGGGCTTAAATACGCCTATTATTGGAGATGATTTGTATGGCAAAAAAGGGGAGCGATTACATCTCCATGCAGAATGGATTGAGTTTTTGCATCCTGTGACTAAAGAGCGAATGGAGGTAGAAGCAGTGGCAGAATTTTGACGCTTGAAAAACTATTCAACAGGATAAGCCTACAATTCAAAAGGTAAAACTTACCGTTCAGAAAGTTACCAATACTTTGTTTTTTGAAATTACTATTTTTGTTTTGAATTTATTTTAAAACGTTTATTAACAATAATATGAAATTTATAATGCCTTTATTTTTTATACTGTTCTTTGTTAATGTCACTGTTGCTCAAGATACAATTAACCCACTAGAGGCAACAGTTCTTATGATGGACACAAAATATATATATGTTAATTCAATTCCAGTTTCTGACTATGATACTGTAGCTACTATTTCTGTTCAAACCAAAAAATATGAATCAAGTGATTTGGTTCCTGCTGTTATAAAGTATATAGATCATGGAGCAATAATCCAAGCCATAATCGAAAAAGGAGGACGTTGGCAGAGAAGAGGAAAAATTGGTAAATTTAATGGTGTGTTAGTTTCTAATGAACACCGGAGATCTACTCTAATTAATGTTAAGGAATCGACTCTCAGTGAAGCGAGAAAGGCAATAGTTAGAAAGTGGCATGGGGTACCCGTTTACTTAAATGCCTATCCTAATAAAAAGTATAGAGTGCTAGAAACAACTGAAAAAGTGAAGACTGGTAATTATAATATATTTATTTCAGAATATATTACATATTATTTAACGTCAGAGAATGAAAAACCATACATTGATAAAGAAACCAATCAACCTGTTGTATATGATGGGGTTATTTTAGATTTGAATTATTATCGTTGGGAATACTTTGTATTCGAGAAAGAGGAAGAAGAGAAGAAGGACTAAATGAATTTATCTAAGTAGTTTTTGATAAAGAAGATGATTTTCTTGGTCATAACAAACAAAAATAACTTGTTTGACATGAGTTAAAGAAGCCGCTTGAATAGTTTCGATTGCTATTTGAGCGGCTTTTTCTTTAGGAAAGCGATAAATACCGGTACTTATATTTGGAAATGCTATGGTTTGGAGTTGTTTTTCCTCTGCTATTGCCAGTACACTAATGTAACAATTGCGTAGTTTTTCTTCTTCTTAAGATTGTCCGTTGTTCCAACGAGGACCTACGGTATGAATGACATATTGAGCAGGTAGTTTACCTGCTGTCGTAATAACAGCTTCTCCTATCTTGCATCCACCTTGTCGGTTACATATTTGGACACACTCCTCTAATATAGCTTTACCACCAGCCCTATGTATAGCACCATCTACGCCACCTCCGCCCAATAAGGAAGTATTGGCAGCATTGATGATAGCATCAGCAGTTACTTTAGTAATGTCGCCTTGTTGGAGTAGGATTGAAGTAGGCACAGGTGTTATTTTAATCGTTTATAAATAGGCGATTTCCCAATTCCTAATTTATGGAAAAAGTGTTTGAAAGATACTCCCAAAACACCAAAGCCATACTTCATACTTCTGCTGAAATTAATAGAAGAGGCTTCTTCAAAATACTTGGTAGGACAAGTGACTTCTCCTATGTCAAATCCTTGATAGATAATTTGAGAAAGCATTTCATTGTCAAATACAAAATCATCATCATTGGCATTGAAATTAATGGTTTCGAGTACCTCTCTGCTGAAAGAACGATAACCTGTATGATATTCAGATAATTTGTAACGAACCAATACATTTTGACTAAAAGTAAGAAAGCGATTCGCTATGTACTTGTATAGTGGCATACCACCTTTCAATGCCCCTTTGCCTAGTATTCGAGAACCCAAAACAACAGGATATAAATCTTCACCAATAATATTGACCATAGAAGGGATCAATTTGGGAGTGTATTGGTAATCAGGGTGTAACATAATGACAATGTCAGCACCGATTTCTAAGGCCTTGTTGTAGAGTGATTTTTGATTGCCACCATAACCTTTATTGCTTTCGTGTACAATGACATGCTGAATGCCTAGACGACGGCCAATTTCTGCCGTACCGTCTTTACTAGCATCATCACAAAGGATAACATCGTCTACTAAATCAAAAGGAATTTCGTTATAAGTCATTTCTAATGTTTCTGCAGCATTATAGGCAGGTAAAACGACGACTACTTTTTTATTTTTGTACATGATTAGCTTACTGTTTTTGGTGATTTCACTGCAAATGTAAGAAAATAACTAGTCTCTCAAAAGTAAGTGACAGATAAAATAACCTACCCCTTCTCTTTAGTAGTAGGAAATTCATAATAATCTCTGATAAGCAGGATAATTTCAAAAGTGATAAACTTTCTTTAATCCTTTTGCTTTTTAAGTAGGAATAGTATTTTTGTGTCAAACATCAAATCAAAAATTATGCTTTTACTCATATCCCCAGCCAAATCTCTCAATTTAGAACCAACAGCGTACGAAAATCATACTCAACCTGCCTTATTGGAAGAAACCAAAGTATTAGTTGATCGCTTAAGAGGGATCAATACAGAGGAATTACAACAGTTGATGCATATTAGCGAAAAATTGGCTGTGCTCAATGTGGAGCGTAATCATAGTTTTGAATTTCCATTTGATCGCCAAAATGCCAAACAAGCTGTTCTAACTTTTGATGGAGATGTTTATACGGGGTTGGATGCTGCTAGTTTTTCGGAAGAAGAATTAGCCTTTGCACAGGACCACATTGGTATTCTTTCGGGATTATATGGACTATTACGCCCATTAGATTTGATGCAGCCGTATCGTTTGGAGATGGGGACTAAAATGCAGGTTAAAGACCATAAGAATTTGTATCAATACTGGGGAGATAAAATCACAGATTTGATTAATGAAAGAGCTGTGAAATATATTGTCAATTTAGCTTCTAACGAATATTTCAAATCCGTTAATAAGAAAAAGCTGAATGGAGAATTGATCGAGGTGTCTTTCAAGGAAAATAAAAATGGAAAATACAAAATAGTTGCTTTTTATGCCAAAAAGGCTAGAGGGTTGATGTGTCAATATGTAGTCAAAAATAAATTGACAACTCCAGAACAAATGAAATCATTTGATTGGGATGACTATACTTTCAATGAAGAACTCTCTTCTGCTAATGCGTATGTATTTACTCGATAATGAAAATTTTACAACTGACTAAGAAATACCCTTATCCACTCAAAGATGGAGAAGCAATTGCAATTACGTATTTAGCTCAAGCACTGAATGAGTTAGGATGTGAATTGACGCTTTTGAGTATGAATACGACCAAACATTTTCGAGAAGAAGGAATTTCGGAAGAGCTTCATCACTATAGAGAGCAACATTTAGTCAAAGTAGATAACCGAGTAAAAGTAGGAGAGGCGTTTTTGAATTTATTTTCAAAAGAGTCTTACCATATTGCCCGTTTTGTATCCACTGCCTACAATAATCAACTAATCGAGTTATTGGAAAATAATACGTATGATATTGTACAATTAGAAACACTTTATTTAGCCCCATATATCGAGACCATCCGTGCCCATTCTTCTGCCAAGATAGTCATGCGTTCTCATAATGTAGAGCATGAAATTTGGAAACGTATCACAGAGAATACCTCTGTAGGACCAAAAAAGATCTATCTACAATTGTTAACAAAGCGACTAGAACAATTTGAATTAGAAGCGTTGAATCAGTATGACTTGTTGGCTGCTATTACAGATCGGGATTTAGAGTTTTTTAAGCAATGTGGGTGTAAGATACCTACTAAAGTAACTCCAATAGGGTTAGAGACAGGGAATTATGTACCCGTCACTCTAGCCAATCAAATGAACACTGTTCCAACTTTCTGTTTTATTGGTTCTCTGGATTGGATGCCAAACTATAATGGAGTGAAATGGATATTAGATGAAGTATGGGATGCGGTAGTAGAAGCGGTACCGCAAGCTACTTTTCATATAGCAGGACGAAATACACCAGAAGAGCTATTGCAAAAAAAATATCCTAATGTCGTTATTCATGGTGAAGTAGAGGATGCACTTGATTTTATCAATGCTCATGACGCTATGTTAGTGCCGCTGTTCTCAGGAAGTGGAATGCGAGTCAAAATACTAGAAGGAATGGCTCTTGAAAAAGTAATTATTAGTACTCAACTAGGATTAGAGGGTATTGCTGCTAAAGATCAAAAAGAAGTCTTAATAGCTGATACAAAAGAGATGTTTATTCAACAGATCATTAATTTATTGAAGGCTACAGCTATTGATAGGAAAAATATAGGTATTGCTGCTAGGCAATATATCATGCAGCATTTTGATAATATACAGATTGGGAAAAATTTGCTAGAATGTTATCAGAGTCTAAAGTAAACCTCTTTTTTCTTGTCGTTTGGTGTATAAATAAAAACTTTCTACTTTTTCTCTAGCCCAAGGGGTACGCCGTAGAAATTTCAAACTTGATTTAATAGAAGGATTATTTTGAAAACAGTTGATATTGACGTGTTCTCCGAGCTCTTCCCAGCCATAGGTTTCGTGCAAATAAGTGACGATATCTGCTAGTTTGATACCATGCAAAGGATTATTTTTTTGCTTAGGGATGTCGTTATTCTCTTTCATTGTTCATTTATTTTAGACTAAGGTAAGGGAATTTGATCCAAATGAGAAAAGAGTTGTTCTATTAAACGACTTCTGTTTCAACTTGCTGAAGTTGTTTGAAAAGTCCGTTTGTGGCAGAATGAGTAAGATTTTTTTGTTAATTGAGATAAAAATTTGACTACTAGCTTGAGCTATTCGACTAATTTTTAACGATAAGTAACAGAAAAAGATATTTCATTTGGACAGGAAGAGGCTTTTTAAACAACTTCGCTTATATTTGCAGCATTATTAGAAACAACAAAGATTAGAAATGACAAATATCATGTTTTTGCAATCAGCAGCTAATCCATCAGGAGGTGGAGACCCAATGGTAACTTTAGGGTTCATGTTAGCAGGTTTAGTTATTTTTTATTTATTTATACTACGTCCACAACGTAATCAGCAAAAAGAACAAACGAACTTCTTAGATGGTTTGAAGAAAGGGAAGAAAGTGATTACGAATGGGGGAGTACATGGAACTATTGTAGAAGTACTGAAAGAGGAAAAGGCAATTTCTTTGTTGATTGCTCCTAAAACTATCATAAAAGTTCAGAAAGCTTATATCTCAATCGAATCAACTAACTTGGTCTATGGAGACAAATCAGCCGAAAAATAATAAGCCAACTTGGCGAGAATTTATAAAAACAGATAGAGCAATACTGATATTTTGTATCGGTATTGCTTTTGTATTTTGGTTGGTCACTAAGTTATCTTATTCTTATAGTAGTTCTCTGATCATTAAGTTAAACTACATGACACCACCTGATAAGGTTTTTACTTATTCTCCAGCAAGCCATTTAGATGTTGATGTTAGAGGATCTGGATGGGAATTGTTAGGGTTGTTTTTTTCAGATAAAGAACCTACAATGGAAATTGATGCAACGAATGAGGATATTAAAAAAATTGGTATTTCTGTCTTGAGAAATCAAATAACTGATTATGTTCCTAGTTCGAATATTGTAGCAATTAGACCAGAATATTTATCGATACAGACCGAACAGGCCGCCACTAAGATTGTTCCCATTGCATTGGATCAGCAAGTGAGTTTGGCACCATTGCACCAATACAAAGATAGCTTAAAGATAAAGCCTAATCATGTGGAAATAAAAGGACCTGCTTCGGTTCTAAAGGACATTAATACTTGGCCCACTACACCATTGATTATGCAGAATGTGAAGAAAAATATTCTGGTAGATTTATCTTTGAGAAGACCTAGCAACAATAGTATTACTTTTGATGTCAAAGAAGTACAATGTATTGCTAAAGTAGAAGAAACTACAGAGAAAGAAATCGAAGTTCCAATCAAAATATTAAACGCTCCAGAAGGGTTGTTATTAGTTATCTTGCCAGAAAAAATTACGGTTGCTTGTCGGGTAGGACTGAGTGAGTATAAACAGATTAGTGCACTTGATTTTGAAGCTACCATCGATTTTGCTACCATCGATTTGAGTGCTACCGAAAAGATTCCTGTTCAACTCAAAAAATACCCCAAAACAGCCCGAAATATTAATTTCAAGCCTCAAAAGGTTGATTTTATTATTCGACAGAATTAAACATAAAAAGATAATTCTTCTTAGCGGTATCGTGTACGGTAACGACTTTTTTTGACTTCTCCAAGTACAGAATCTCTCAAGTATTTACCAGTAATACACCCCATAGCACTCAATAATCCTCCAATAAGGACCGTAACTATTAGAGCATCAAATCCTAGTAAAGAATTCATTTTCTCTACCAATATACCTTCATTGGCATTGTTGATTACAATAGCGTGAATAGCGGTGAAAATACTCCCACCAATTAGACCACTCAAGAAACTTAACCCACCATTCATTTGTAGAGCAAAACCTACTATTAAAGCAACGAGGGCAATGCCCCACCAGGCGATAAATCCACCCAAATAGCCAAAAATAATTATAGCTCCAACACCTATTAAAAAGTTACGCATTTATATTGTTTGTTATCGTAGTTATTTAGATATGCTCTTAGACTACTTCATTTTTTAGTAAATCTCTTGTTTTCATCAATGCAAATCCCAGTAAGTTGAGTCCTTTCCATTGGTGAGGCTGATAGAGCTTTGAGTTTTTTTGATCCATTCCTATTCCCCAAATGGCGTCTACAGGACTCGCTTCTACTAGCACTCTATTGGCAGCCCCTATCAAAAAGGTTTTGAGAGCAGGGTTTTGACGAAATTTATGCAAATTTCCATTGACTACAATATCAAAACGGTGTTGTTCCCAAATCTCTCCATCAAAATTAGGGACTTGTCTTCCTAGTTTTTTAGCTTCTTTAGGATGTTGACTAGCTAGTATTTGTTTTCGGATGCCTTCTGCTCCAAATAATCGTGCTTTTTCCGCCATCATCCAATGTTCTGCCGTCAGATATTTTTCACCACTGACCTCAAAGGAAGCTTCCCACCATTGACTAAGACAACTTTTATCTATTTGCCCTTTTGAGGTTGGAGTATGTCCCCAAAAAAATAAATATTTAACGGTTTTTCCGTTATCAAGTAATTCTAATAGAGCTTCTAAAGTATAGTTTTCCATTTGCATGACACAAATTTAAGATTATTATCACGGAAAATGAAAGAAAGCGTTCTAATTCCAATTAGAACGCTTTTTTGAGTCATTTGCTTATCCCTAGACTAGGTAGCCGTATCATTTACTTTCATTACCTTCTCTAGCTCTTCTAGTGCCTGAATGCCACCTTTTTTCTGCATTTGAAAAGTATGTTTTTTACTACTTTTGATACTAGCAATATCTAGCTTTTTGAAATCTTCATCAGAGAAAATAGCGATTTCCCCATCAGGTAAGATCGCTAATAACTGATTGTATAGAGCAGGCTGGAAAGAAAATTTGTCTAAATCACTGCTGCTGTAATTGATAACAGTATTCCTGTTTTCGCCTGTTATTAGAAATATACTGGTTTGGTTCGCTTCGATTTCGGGCAGATTGAAGTTAGGGGTACATTTTACGAGCAATTCATCTTCTACCTTGTAAAATCTATCCCAATTATAAATACCAAAATTATTGATAGCAAAACTGCGAATTAGTTTTTGCTCTCTTTTTTGTGCTTGTGCCTTTTTCTTTTGTTTAGTTTGTATAATAGATTGATATTGGTCGTAGGCGCGTTTTGTTTTGCTATCTAAATAGATGTAGGTATAGTAGGTCTTATTTTTAGAATAAAGGGATAATTGATAGATACTAGTATCTTTAATTGGCTGATTGATATCGGCTATCGTAAACTGAGGGGTAGCCCAGTTTCCTTGTAGTAGTATTTGTGCTTTATTGATGGAATTATAAAGACTAGGATAATGACCAGTAAATTGGTGTAGTAAGTGACCTTCTGGAGACCATATTTTTGCTTGTTTTTGTTTATCCGAAGACATGATTATGGTAGAATCATATGGGGCAGGGAAAAAGTAGCAATTGGGGCAGTCAACAGTTAGTTGTTTTTGCAAATTGCCTTCATAGTCCCAATAGGTAAGTTGTCCAGCTGGATTATGGGTGACTAGTTGGTTTCCTTTGTAGAAAAAACCTGCCTCAATTTCAGTATCATATTCTCTTAAATCTAAAATAGGTTCAAAGTCCCTATTGTATAATTTAGCTTCACCATCTTCAAAAAAAGTAACAATATGATTGCCATCTGCTGATACACGGAGTGGTAATCCTTCACCAATTGCCAAACCATCAAATTCTATTTTTTTATTGCCTTTCCAGTCAAAAAAAGCATATTTACCTTGTTCACGTCCGCCAATATATTCTTCCAATTGATCAAAAATATGGAGATCAGACTTATCTAATTTTTTAATAGTATTGGTCTTGAAATTCCAAATATAACTGCCACTATTATTAGGAGCTTTATAAGTGATGACATCTTTATCTAAATAAAAATCGTGTGCATAATTATTGGGTTCGGCTTTATGTCCACTAGGTGGTGTGTATATTTTATTAGCCGCAAAATCCCAAAGAATCAAATTATTCCCATTTTTTGTATCCTCCTTAGTGCCTTCAAATAAGACAAGGTAATTTTCTTTAGCAACAGCATAAGTTGGGCTAATTATTTCTTTGTCAAAGTCTTTGAAGTCATAGAGTAATTTGCCATCCCAAGTATATATTTTTAGCATATTAGAAGTACTAACAATAATATGATCAGCTCCTGTTTCTAAATAGACACTGGAGTATGAATCATCAGGGCTCTTTATATCCTTAATTTTGTGTTGAGTAGTACCATTTTTATCTGCAATAACCAAGTCATAGATGACTGGGTCAGTTGTTACCGTATAGGCAATTTGGTGAGTCTTTGGATGCCCAGCAAATTTGTGAGAATTGGGCTCAGTTTCTATTACTTCCCCTGCTTTATTACTAATGATAAGTTTATAATCTTCCCCATAGTCTACATACAGTTCTTCTGTGAGTTTGATCCTTTCCTCTTTAGGAGTATTCTTCAGTAATTTACCTTCCCAATTGTATTCGTAAGTAGCACCATCATTACGATAGGAGTACTCTTCTATTTTGATTGAATTATTATCTGTTAGGGTAGCTTTTGTATTAGCCTTCGTAGTCACGTTATGTAACGAGGTTACCTTATATTTAGGCTGAGAAAGAGATACTACTTCCCATTTTTTTTCTAGGACACCTTTATTTTTAGTCTCATTAGGATTGAAAGAAGGATTGTTGTCAGCGAGCTGCCATTGAGTATTTTGTAAGGCAGATAGTTCTGGATGTTTCTCTATGTCTAGCTGTAACTGAAAAGAATCTATTCCTTTTTTACTGGTAGCAATATCTACCTCGTTTGTTAATTTTTCCCAATTGTACTGTTCGTCAGTAGCCGTTGGATTTAGATAGTAGAAATCATAATCTCCAACTTGTTCAGAAGCAAGATTGGTTTGTATAGATTTGTTGGGAGCAATAAAAATAGGCTTACCATTGGCAGTTCCTTTTAGCTCAAACATACCTCCAGATTGTAGTTGCTGTTGTTGGCCATCTTGGGATTGGTAGGTCATTGGTATACCACTTGTAATTATTTCAGCAGCATTATCAAACTGTCGGTAATGGAGTTCTACTTCACCTTTTATCGTATTGCCATTGGCGTCTACAAAGGCTTCTTTGGGGATACTCAATGAACTTCCATTATCAAGGTGTACCACTTTAGGTTTAGTAGGATCAACTTTAATGGTTGTTGCTTTTTGAGTGACTCCTTTTATAGGAGGTGTGATAGCCGAGTAGTCATAGTTTACGGGTTCGAAAGGTGG
>CAYOJF010000030.1:0-50420 GCA_964404215.1 uncultured Aureispira sp.
ATATTACTGTAAGTACTGCCCAAAGAAGGATGCTGAGAATGGTAGAGTGTAGTGCGTATTGCTACTACCTTTTGATAATAAGCGAGAGCCTCTACCATCAAGAATTGTTTTTCCTTGATAAAGGCAATGTTATTATAAATTCGGGCCAGCCAATCTGGAGATAGAGTAGATTGGTGTTGTTGGTAAACTTGCTCAGATTCTTCCAAAATACGTTGAGCAGCAAAAAACTTAGATTCTTTAGAGAGGATACTACTCTGTAGTAATTTTAGTTTCAGAACGGTTGTAGTAGGAATAGTATCCAAATACTGATAGGTGTCCAGTGCTTTTTGTATCCAATGGAGTGTTTCTTTATTTTTTCCTTGCAAAAAATAAGTTTGAGCAATGAAAACTTCTACCGAGGCATATTCTTTATGCTTTTTGCCAAATGTTTTTTCGTAAATATTTAATGCTTTAGCGGCATTTTTTTGAGCATTTGGATATTGAGTCAATCCTCTATGGATACTACCTAGATTATAATAAGCGTCACCAAGTTTATTGGTTGTACCTTTTTTTTTGAGGAGAATAATTTCGGATTGAGTAGCACGAATAGCAGCAGGGTAGTCTTTTTTTTGGACATAGAGCTTAGTCAGTTGATGATAGACTTCAACTAAACTATCGGTACTTAAAGTAGGGTTCTCTAACTGTTGTTCTAGGGTTGGTATATTGGATTGAGCAGTTAGGGTATGTAGCATCAAAAAGCAAAGGACTATATTACAAAATAGCTTCTTCATCTTCTTGCCAATAAGGTTCTACAATACAAATAAACACTAAATCAACGGTACCTGTATTTTGAATATATTGCGACTGATGAGCGGGAACCAAAAAAATGTCGTCTTGTTTGACTTCCATCGTTTCGTCACCAATAAACATTTTGCCTTCTCCTTGTAGGATATAATAACTTTCGGAGCTTTGGAGGGTATGTGGTAGCGATGAGTTGCCAACAGCTACCCGAGCATGAGCTACACTATACCCAATGGATAGATTATCTTTTTTGGGGTGCATTATCTCTCTTAGTCGAGTAGCATCTCCTGCTACAAATTCTGGACTATCAGTTAGTTTTTTATGGAACATAAAGCATAGGTTTTTAGCTGAATCGAATGGCTTTAACAGGATCAATCCTAGTCACTAACCAAGAAGGAATAATTAATACTAAAAGTGTAATCAATAGTGTCCCTATATTCAACGCTAATATAGCAGACCAGTTGAGTTCTACAGGAGCAACAGAGACATAATAGAGATCTTCTGGCAAAGTAATAATACCAAACTGCATTTGTATTAAACACAATCCAATACCAATTAGATTTCCCCAAAACAAACCATAACCAACTATATAGGCGGCATTGTACAAGAAAATTTTACGAATAGACCAATCTTGAGCACCCAACGCCTTGAGAATTCCAATCATATTGGTGCGTTCTAGGATCAGGATCATCAATGAAGTTGTCATGTTGATAATCGAAACCAGAATCATAAACAACAAAATCACTTTTTCGTTGGTATCGGTTAGGTTTAACCAATCAAAAATATTAGGTTCAAGCTCTTTAATCGTATTGCTATATTGTTCTTTTCCTAGTAAGACTACATAATTGGTATATTCACCAAAGGCATCTAAATCATCCAAGTTATCTACAAATATTTCAAAACCAGAAATTTGTTCAGGTAAGTGTTGGTTCAGACGGTTGATAGAATGCCAATTGACAAAGATTGTTTTTTGTAGAGCTTCTTCTTCTGGAGGGGTATAAATACCAGCAATAGTATAATTGAAATCATGGAGTGCTCCATCCGTATCTCTAAATCTAAGGGAAAGTGAATCACCAACAGTTACATTCTGTATATAAGCTACACGAGAAGGGATGACGGTCTGTAGACTGGTAGTGTCACTTAGGTCAAAAACAGTTCCTGCTTGTAAGCGACTTTCTACCATTGCCCAGTTATTGCCAGTGGCTTCTGTGAGTCCCATGAGTGTAATTCTATCCTCAGCTAGATAGAGTTCTGTACCATAATTTTTGAAAGGACGCCAGTTGTTGAGTTGTTGTATTTTACGGATATCAACCATCGCAAATCGTCGATCATATTCTTCTAGTCCTGTTTTGTAAATTCCTTTTACTTTGAATTTCCTTGCCAATGAATTGCCATCTTGGACAAAATAAATCAGAAAGGTATCATCTAATTTCAATTCTAGTCTTCTAGCAGTAGTTCTTGAAATGAGTACTCCATCTGTCGCAGCATCATTTTGAGTTTCTAGTACATCTCCTTCTTGTATATATTGCTTTAGGAAGTCCCAGTCATAGTCAGCCCCAACACCTCGGAGTATGATTCCTTCGATCTGCTTTTTGGTTTTGATAATCCCTTCTTTACTGACATAGGATTGAATGTGTTTAATACCGCCTTGTGTTACTTTTTGTGTATCTCTCTGGATTAGGAGATAACTGTGCTGAGTAGCTAAAAAAGTACTGATACTTAACAAGATCAAAGTGAGTAGTGTGCGAAACGTTTTATTAATGCGATTGGTAATAAATTTAGATTTGTACAGTGCAATCGTCAAAAACAATAAGAAAAGGGCTGCTAATAGCTCAAGAGCTATTAAGTTAGCAGGAATGGACAATAAGAGATCGGTTTCTTGTGTCGTATAAGTTATTTTTTGAATGGTATCAATAGCAGGGTAGTAATCTTGGTTTTGAGGCATTGGACTACCTTCAAACGCATAGCTAGAAGGGGCATGGTTGCTCGTGATGTGTATATGTCCCCAAAAACCGAATACTTTTTCAGAAATAGTGTTCTTGAAACCAGCTACGATAGAGGTCGCAATAATCATAATGACCATACTTAATGCAATAGCTACAACAGCCAAACGAAGTATCGCTCTAGAGAATGATTTTTTGGCGGAACGTCCAACCCTGCTGGCTATAAAAAATTCTAAATTCAAGGTATTGTTTTTAGTCGATCGAAAGGTGTTTAACTTACTTTTTGTGAAAGTCTTCCCTCTGTAGTTTTATTACAAAGTACTAAAAGTACCACTTTTTAAATATTATATTCTACTTGCTGTCTCAAAAATGCTAAAAATAGCCACTTTGCTCTATATTTTGCATTTAGAATTTTAGTTGCTTGAGTTTACTTTTGTTGTCTTTTTTATTGGTTTTTGTTTGTTTTTATAAAATATTAATTGGTTTTGTTTAAATATTGTGAAATTATAATTGAAAACTATTTTAAGGTGTTAACTATTATTGTCTTCTTTTTACAAAAATAGGTTTGTTTTAGTCTTTCAGTTTTATTTATCTTTGACCTGATTAATTTAGAAGGTTGTTAATATCAGACAGATACGTTACAAAAAAATAACCTTTCACATTCTAAAAAAACATTATAGTTATGCCATACTATTTCACATCTGAATCTGTATCAGAAGGACACCCAGACAAAGTAGCAGATCAAATTTCTGATGCTATTATTGATGCTTTTTTGGCACAAGATGCCAGCTCAAAAGTTGCTTGTGAAACTTTCGTAACAACAGGACAAGTAGTAGTAGGTGGAGAAGTACGTTCTCAAGCCTATGTTGATGTACAAAAAGTAGTTCGTGATGTAATTACGAAAATAGGATATACAAAATCTGAATACCAATTTGATGCAAAATCTTGTGGAGTAATGTCTGCTATTCACGAACAATCTGCGGATATCGCACAAGGGGTAGATGTAGGTAAGTCAGAAGAAGAGCAAGGAGCAGGTGATCAAGGAATGATGTTTGGTTATGCTACTGATGAAACAGATAACTACATGCCATTAGCATTGGATCTAGCACACCGTATTTTGGTAGAATTGGCAGATATGCGTAGAGAGGCAACCGATATTCCTTATTTGCGTCCAGATGCTAAATCTCAGGTAACATTGGAATACAATGATGATGATCAACCAGTACGTATTGATACAATTGTATTGTCTACACAACACGATGATTTTGCTGATGAGCCAACAATGCTTCAAACAATCAAAGAAGACATTATCAATAAATTGATGCCAAGAGTTATCAGTCAATTACCAGAACGTGTTAAGGCATTGTTCAATGATGAAATTACTTATCACATTAACCCTACTGGTAAGTTTGTTATTGGTGGACCACACGGAGATACAGGATTGACAGGTCGTAAGATTATTGTAGATACTTACGGTGGTAAAGGTGCTCACGGTGGTGGTGCGTTCTCTGGAAAAGATTCTTCTAAAGTAGACCGTTCTGCAGCCTATGCTACTCGTCACATTGCTAAAAACTTGGTAGCAGCGGGTTTAGCAAAACAATGTTTAGTACAGGTAGCCTACGCTATTGGTGTAGCTAAGCCAGTTGGTCTTTATGTCAATACTTATGGTACTGCCAATGTTGATTTGTCAGATGGAGAAATCGCTACTAAAGTAAATGAATTATTCGATCTACGTCCAGCAGCTATTGTTCGTAACTTAGGTTTGAATAACCCAATCTATTTGCCAACAGCAGCATATGGTCATATGGGACGTCAGCCAGGTACAGTAACTGTAGGTGGTAAAGAGTTTGAAACATTTACATGGGAAAAACTAGACAGAGTTGCAGATGTAAAAGCAACTTTCGGACTATAAAAACTTATATGCCTTTCGGCGTAAATAAATATAGAGATACCTTCTTTAGTGTTTGATAACACTTTAGAAGGTATTTTTTTTACTAGTACATTTATTTAGACATGCTCTAAACAACTTCATGCTCTTATTGAATTCAAGCATTACGATGTCATAGAATAGAAATAAAAAGTTAAATAATATTTAATAGTCTTGAACTATATCTTTGGATGTTAGTTATAGTTTTTGTCTATTAGTAAAAAAAGATACGCTTGATACTTTTGATCATCTAGAATTTTATTCTATAAACAATTATTATTTTCCCCATGGCAACATCTAAACAAAACAAAGAAAAGAAGACCCCTAAAAAAGTAGAAAGTGCTTGGAATGAGGTATGGGTAGATACAACCTTTCATACCAAGAATAATTTTTATCATATTTCTAATTATGGAAGAATTAGGAGTACCTCTAAAACTACGGGGAATGAATCTATTATAAAGGGGGCACATTGTAGTAAACAAGTATTTCTTAATGTAATTCAACCAGATGGTACTAGAGGAGTTTGTTCTGTTCGTAAGTTTGTAGCCAAGCATTTTTGTGAGCAACCAAGTGAAGAACATATCCGTGTGATCAATTTGGATCAAGATTTTAAGAATAATAGCTGGCTTAATTTGAAATGGTTGACACTAGATGAGTGGCAGCAGTGGAATCTAGAGTCTAGATCCTATAAGGAGGGGCGTCAGAAACTAAAAGAAATTTATAAGTTAAATCCTACGAAGGTTCGTTTGATTAAGGAGCGTTTGCAAGGAGGTAAAGTGAAGCCCAAAACGGTTGCCAAACAGTTTAAGGTGAGCTTATCTACGATTAACCGCATACAGAATGGCAAACGATGGGCAAATGTAAAAATAGAAACTCCTAAGAAGCAATAAAATTTATGACTAGCTCTATTTCTACTGCTTAGGTATACTCTTAGAGCGGATGTATTGATTAACCAAATCTTCTAGAACATAGAGTGGTAATGCTCCATTTTGTAGCACTACGGCATGAAAATCTTTTAGATCAAATTGATCTCCCAATTGATCTTTTGCTTTTTGACGCAACTCTAATAGAGTAATCATACCTATTTTGTAGGTAGTTGCTTGTCCTGGCATGACCATGTGTCGCTCTACCATTTTGATACAGTCATTAGGAGCGTTAGGTGTGTTTTGAGTGTAGTAGTCAATAGCCATTTGTCGTGTCCATTGCTTATCGTGTATACCCACATCCACCACTAGCCTACAAGCTCTCCACAGTTCCATGGCCAATCGTCCAAAATCAGCATAAGGGTCCGTATAAAAACCAAGTTCTTTGGGCAAATATTCAGAATAAAGCCCCCAACCTTCTGTGTAGGCAGTATAGCGAGCATCTAGTCTTCTAAATTTAGGTAGATTATTGATTTCTTGAGCGATAGAAAGCTGCAAGTGATGCCCTGGAATTGCTTCATGATAAGCAAGTGCTTCCATTTGATAATTTGGCATTTGAGTCATATCATACAGATTGGCGTAATAAATGCCTGGTCTGGATCCATCTGGAGCAGGAGATTGATAAAAGGCTTTACCAGCAGACTTTTCTCTATAAGGCTCTACTGCTTTGACGATAAGTTCGGCTTTGGGGAGGGTACTAAATAATAGAGGTAGCTGCGGTCGCATGCTGTCAACAATAGCAGTAACTTTTGATAGATAGGCTGTTTTTCCTGTGGTATTGTTGGGGTAATAAAACTGTTGATCTGTTTGCATGAAATCAAAAAAAGCTTTTCTATCTCCTTTGAAATCTACGGTTTGCATAATTGCTTCCATCTCTTGATGGATTCGGTTTACTTCATCTTGTCCCAATTCAAAAATCTCGTCTGGGGTCAAATCAGTTGTTGTTTGCTTTGTTAGTAGGAACTGATAATAATCCTTTCCATTGGGCATTTTCCAGACCCCAGTTTCGTCTGTTGCTTGTGACTCTAAAGTGGTTAAGTAGGAGGATAATTTTAGGTAGGCAGGTTGCCAGTGTTCTTGAAGTGTACTTTGCAACTGAACTAATAGGGTATCTTTTTGGGGGAGATGAGCTACTTTTTTTTCAAAATCCTGATAGATGGGGTGTATGTTACCTGCACTATCTATTGGATAGCCTTCTTGTAGGTTCTGGATAGTTTCTAATACTTTGGGGAATAAAAAACGAGGTAGTATATTCCCATTGTCTGCTCTAATTTGCAGTTGTGTTATCAGTTCCTCTAGCTTGTTTTCTACTTGACGAACTCTACTAATATAAGCGATCGCATCAGACAAAGAGTCAATACGATGGGCATTGATCAATAAAGATGGAATACGAGTATGTACCCCTCGCATTTGGTGGATAGGGTAGTCATGATGACGATACTGATAGGCTTCTAAGTGTTGTTCTAATTTTTTTTTGAAAAGATGGGTACTAGTTTGAGTTACTTTGTCTAGACATAAACAGGCTAGGATACTATCGTTGACGTAGGTTAAAGCAGCTTGAACAATATCTTGCTCTACTGCAAAATAGTTTTCGTTCATGGGAGTCCATTGGTCGTAAGTTTCTTTTTGACCCAAATAGGTTTGCCATTCTGGAGATCGAGCAACTTGTTTCTCAAAATACAAATCAAAATACGCATTTGCTTTTGAACTACCTTCTTGATTGGCAGCTGCGGTACAGGTTGTTTGTGTATAGTAGGGATCTGGTATTTGACGCTCAAAGGCATATAGGTACCATACATAGCCGATGACGGCTATTGCCAACATAGAAAAAATAAAGATGTTAAGTTTATAATAGCCTTTCATTCTTTTTGGAAGTTGATATACTTAAAATTAGTAAATAATATTAATTTTACCCTCAATATGAATCTACTATCACAAACTAAGGCTTTATTTTTGAAGGAAGTCCGTCTAGAGCTGCGTCAAAAGTATGCGATCAGCGGGATACTTTTGTATGTCATTTCGACTGTATTTGTTGTTTATATCACCTTAGGAGGAGAGGTCGGTGGAGCGATATGGGCCGCTTTATTTTGGATTATTGTTCTGTTTGCTTCGGTCAATGCCGTAGCTAAGAGCTTTGTGCAAGAATCTGAGAAACGGCAACTCTACTACTACTCTCTGGTAAGTCCTACAGCAGTGATTCTCTCCAAAATGATTTATAATAGCCTTTTGTTGCTTATTCTTTGTTTTTTAGCATGGGGAGGGCTTTCTTTTGTCTTGAATAATCCAGTCAAAGATAATTGGCTTTTTAGCCAAACGCTTATTTTAGGTAGTATTGGTTTTTCGATCACTTTTACGTTTATTTCTGCTATTTCGGCGAAAGCCAATCAAAGTGCTACACTGATGGCGATATTGAGCTTTCCTGTGATTATTCCCATCTTGATTACGCTGCTTCGTCTCAGCAAGATTGCGATCAATCTGATGGCGGACACAGCCTACTACAAAGATATGCTCATCCTAGGGTGTATTGATTTGATTTTGATTAGTCTAGTATTTATGCTCTTTCCTTATTTATGGCGAGATTAGAGAGAGAAGAGAATGTTGAATGTTTGTCAATTGAGTGAGACTACTTAAAAGAGCATTTTGGGACTAATTTCAAGTAATAAAATATGAGTTGGTTAGATCGTATCAATAGGAGTGTTCAAATAGAAGAAATACTTGTTTTCAATGGAAACTATATTGCTCTCCAAGAGCTACTTCGAGCCGAAAAAGAGGATTTTGATGTCCTATGGGAATCTAATTATACTTTTCAGTTTCATGCTTTTACTTCTATTGGAACCATGAGGGGACTTCGTATCAATGGTTATGCCACTGTCTATAGTTCTAAAGAAGAAGAGAACCAAGTCCAGATTACCTTACACACCAAAACAAGGTTGGAGATTTACTTTTTCTTAGTAGGAATGTTGGTTTTTATGCTTGTAGGGCTTTATAGTGTCGATTTTCCTACGAATTGTCTTGCTCTAGGCTTTCCTTTTTTAGTACTAATTCCTTGGATGGTATATCGAATGCAAGAGCAAGCCCTTTTTAGATATTTTAGGTTGTTTTTGGAGCAATAAAAAAAAAGCAACCATTACAAAAAAGATGTAACAGTTGCTTTGCACTCGTGTAATTGACAAGAGGTATTATTATTCGACAATTACTTTAATGGTAGTTCCTTCTACACGAACAAGATAAAGTCCTGTTGTCCAGTTTTGTGTTTCAATAGATAATTGATCCACCATATTATTTTGGTAGATGATACGTCCATGAATATCATAAACTTGTACTAATCTTTCTTGATTGATATCCTCGGTGATCTCTAACTGCAAATTGGTACGTACTGGGTTAGGAAAAGCACGAAGGGCTACTAGATTATCTCCAATGAATGATACACTGACAATAGAAGTCATGTTTTCTGCATTGAATGTAGGAGGTAGTGTTCTGAAATTGCCAGTTCCGTTTGGAAAACGACCATAAGTAGTATCAGTCACTTGCGTAGTATAGTTGACAGCACCTAATACATTGCCAGCAGTATCACTTAAGTAAACATTTTCACCACCTGCCGATAGTTTAAAATTAGCGTGTAGGCCTGTTTGGCCAGCATCATCATCTGCCCAAATAATAAGATAATCATTCGCTCCAATAGATGTTCCTGTTGGGAATTGCCATTGTGTCAGATCTGTGCTATCATCAGAGAGGTAGAACCCACTGATATCCATTGCTGTGGTACTGTTGTTGTATAACTCAATCCAATCGTCAAATTCACCATCTTGATCTGCGACATTGGCTGTGTTAGAAGCTAAAAATTCATTGATAACCAAATCACTAGCTACAGGAGTGATACTTCCTGCACTGATCGTGTAAAATTCATGTTGTGCCCTTTGTGGAGAGAATTTACCCATATTGCTATTTTCAGCATAGATATAATATTCCATTTGTATGGTAGACATTGTAACATCTACACCATACGTACCATCATTGGCAGCACCATCATTATGCAAACCATCATCATACATTAATATACGCTCAAAAGGTGCTCCAGCTACTGTTCTGTAACCTAGGTATACCGTAGTCTCATTCAGAAGGTCTGCCGTAATACTAACAGTACTATTAATAGCAGGTGTTGTATTAGATAAGTTGATATTGGCAATAGTTGGTTCTGTTTGAGTAAAGTCTGTTCTCCCCAATAAATAAGTACTTCTTGCATTCATTAAGTTGCGAATACCAATGTAAGAACTTCTACCAGCAGGAACATCATTCGTCAAATTAGTTGTGAAGTTAGCATAGGTGAAAAATTTATTTTGATCTGCTTGTACTGCTGCATCAATGGTTGTTTGCAAAGCTTGACCTTTAGTAAAGTAGGTATTGTTGTCGAAATTTTCGAGCAACATGGTCTTACAGTGTGCTAGATACATTCTTTTGTACATAGGGTTGCTTAGCAATTGGCTAATCAATGGAAATTGAGCATCATTTTCATGCAATAGATGTGTCAATTGTTGTTTGGCTGTATTGGAATTGAGATTACCTGTTCCAGTCATGGCAAATTGTCCAAAGGATTCATTTAGATCCCATACAACAGGAAAAAACTGCTGATAATCACTGCGATAGAGATAGTAGTTTTGAGTAAATCCTCCACTGTAACTATCCATATTGACTAAGATATTATTGAATGCAATCATCCAAAGTGCTTTGTCTACATCGAGTATTTTTTCAATAGCACCAATATCGTTTGCTAGAGTATCACAAAGGTCAATTAACTCCTCCCACCCATGGTCTGATTTTAATTCGTAAGCAGCATAGTAATTACTACTATCTGTCCCTTGGTAGACTAGATTAGGATAGTCAGATGTCCCAGGACCTGCTCCAGCAGGAGGATTACATTTGACAAATGTATTGGATTTAGATCCAAAGTATTTGTTGACAAATTTTTTGCTAATAGACTCCGAATTGCTATATAAACCAATCAAAGTACCATTAACAGACACATTGGCATAGTTGGATAGTGGAGCATCCATGTATTGTCTCAAAATTTGGTAGGAGAGTACTTCTCGTACAAAAGAAGGGTCTTTGGCTACATTACTCAACTTAATGTCCGTATAGCCATCATATTCATGATCTTTGTAAGTGTCCAACTCAATATGAAAAGGATTTTTGGTTTGATTGGCATTGTAGGTACTATTGCCTTTGTATTTGACCCCTACACTATCAAATACAACTCCATTGATAGTGACACTTTGTGCCATGATATAATCTTGTGCACCTGCTTTTTGAGCATCTAGTAATTGATCCCAGTTGGATTGGGCAAAGGTGATTTCTATGGTCTGAATGGTATTCAAATCATAGAAATTTTGTGCTTGTATATTCATACAGAATAAGCACATCGCGAATAAAAATAGATTTTTTTTCAAAGTCGTCTGTTTTCGGTTTAGTAATGTGTTCATTACTATAGACGTACTTATTTGTCAAATCCTTCGGGTAGGTTAGAAATTTCTACGCATGAGTTCACTAGCGACTACTGTGGCAGCACAGGCTACATTGAGCGATTCTACTTTATTTGCCATTGGAATTTGCAAATGTTGAGTGGTGAGGGCTTCGGTACTTTCCGAAACCCCTAGTGTTTCGTTTCCTAATACAAAAATAGCTTGAGAAGCAAAGGACGTGGTGTAAATATTAGTTCCCTTTTCGCCAGAAAGACTATAAATTGCAAATTCTTTTTGAGCTGCTTTTTTGAGGACAGGAGTAAGTCGTTCGGTTTTGAGTATAACAGACTTAAATACGACGCCAGCAGATGCTTTAATCACTAACGAGTTTAGTTTTGCACAGCCCTTACGAGGCAAAATAATGCCATCAATACCCAATGCGGTACAAGTGCGGATAATCATTCCCACATTGGCAGGAGTCGTAATTCCATCTAAGGCTACTAGGCGAAATTTTTTTTGTTGGTTGTGCTCCAGAAAATCTAAAGCATCGTCCATCTGTGGGGTATAGATATCAGCAGCAATTCCTTGATCTTGTTTAGGATTTTTAGAAATTCTAGAAACATCTTCAGGGGAGAGGCGAAGGACTTCGATATTTTTTTTGGTACAGATTGCCAAAATCTGTTTAATGATATCTCCTTTTGCCTTTTTGGCTAATAATATCTTTGCTACGGAAATAGTCTCATCTTCTAGGACTTCTAATACAGGTTTTCTGCCGTAAACCGTCAAAAATTGATCTCTTTTATGCTTTGCCATGATTGATATTATTAATCGCCATTTTTTATCGAAAAAGAGCTACCTCAATCTAGTTGAGGCAGCTCTATTTGGGTATTCTTATCTCTATTATAAATAGGATATATCTTTATTAAGCTTCTTCTTCGTGAGCTCTAGATACTTTTTTGAATCCAGATTGTTCTCCGATACCAACGTTTTTAGTACCTACAAAACGACCTCTATCAAAGTGGTTCAAGTTTTTGTATGCTACGATTTGGTAAGCAGTAGAACCACCGTGCTTAGCGATAACAGTAGACCAAGCTAAGAATACTTCATACATACGGAAAGTTTTCTGACCATATTTTTCAAGTACTTTATCTTTGTTGCCCATCCAGTTGTCGTACCAAGCGTGGATTGTACGAGAGTAGTGGATACCGATATTCTCTACAGAGTGAATTTCGAAACCAACTTTTTCCATACGTTGCAAATCCCAGTTCAATGGCATAGAAGCATCTGCACCAGAGAAAATGTATTCGTTCATGAATAGTCCCCAGATCAAATCTTCTTGGTTTGGTCCACGGAAAAGGCTATCACGCTCTCTAAGAGCAGCAATCTGCATGTAGAAAATTCCATCATCTTCTAACATATCATAGATCTGAGCCATGAATTTCTTGAAGTTTTTGATACCTACGTGCTCAGCCATTTCAAGACAAGTAATTTTGTCCCATTTGCGGTTTGTAGGAATATCACGGTAGTCAGCTACAGTTACTGTTGCTTTACCTTCTACATCATACTCTTTGATTTGCTTTCTAGCCCACTCTGCACCAGCAGGAGCAATAGTAACACCAGTAGTCTGAGCACCGTAGTACTTAGCCATGTGAGCAATCAATGTACCCCATCCACATCCAATATCAAGAAGTCTGTCGCCTTCTTTCAATTGAATTTTTTGAGCGATGATATCCATCTTATTATCTTGAGCTTGCTCTAATGTTTCATCGTCAGATGTGTAGTAACAGCTAGTATAGATCATACGCTCTCCTAAGAACCAGTTGAACAAGTCATTTTGGTTGTCATAGTGGCTACGAATGATTTCTTCATCTTGCTTCTGAGAGTGATTGACTACTTCAGGAATCATACGAGTTACGAAGAACTTGTAGTGGTGCCCGATATACTCATACGTGAAGATATCATCTTTATCTTCAAATAAAAGTTCTAAAAGGTCTTTGTTAATGTCGATTTTACCCGCCATGTAATCTTCTACAAAGTATCCAATAGCTACTTTTTGTTTTCTGTATCTAGCAGCAACACTATCGTGTTTTACTTCTACAAAATCTGAAATCTTTTTCATTATTGATAAATGATTTTTGATGAATAATTAAATTGAGTATATTGTTTCTTTTCAGAGTATATACTTTTGATTTTATCGTCTGTCTATCTTTTGATAGAAGATAGAGCACGTTTTGTCTAAATTTGGCACAAAGCTAGGGCAATAAATTCTATTTTTGTAGAAAAATAACAAATTAATTAAAATTAAGTCTATTTAATGACAATGTATATCTATCTAATAAATCAGCTCTAAGTACCTTTCTACATTGTATATATGACAAAGATAACTACTTCTACTCCTTTTGCTCAAATTTACGCTTGGGTTTCTACTCGATGGGTGTATCATACGATTATATGGACTTTTTATGCCCTATTGCTGTTGTTGGCTGGTGTACGGATGCAAGGCTGGAGTAGTTTGTTGATACAGCAGACAGGTATTCATTTGTTTTTTGTGATAGGAGTCGTTTATGTCAATTATAATTACCTTATTCCAGAGTATTTACTGACCAAAAAATATTTCCTATACTTATTGTTGGCATTGGGTGTAGCAGGGATTGCTATGCCGCTAGAAGTAACGGTATTGTATCTTAATTTGCAGGAGGCACCTGCTCAGCAAGCGGAGCTATTGACCGAGCGAACAGGACACTTTGTCTTTCTATTTATCATATTGCTGGTCAGCACGATTATCAAGATTATAAAACAATGGGTAGAGCAGGAGCGTATTCAACAGGAGCTCGAACGGAAAAATCTTCAGTCGGAACTGAGTTTTCTTAAGTCTCAAATTAACCCACACTTCCTTTTCAATACCCTAAACAGTATATATGCTTTGAGTCTCAAAAAGTCAGATGATGCTCCTGATATTGTACTCAAACTATCGGAAATGATGCGTTATATGCTCTATCGAAGTGAGGACAAAAAGGTGTCGTTGGCAGACGAGATTCAATATATTAATAATTATTTGGCCTTAGAGCAAATACGCTATGCAGACAAAGCACAGATTGATTTTGTGTGTACTATTGTACAGCCCGAACAATATGAAATTGCTCCATTAATTTTTATTCCTTTTCTAGAGAATGCTTTCAAACATGGTTTGAGTCAGAGTATTGTAGCGGGGTATGTGACGAGTCTGCTCGAAATAGGAGAAGATGGGGTACTTGAGTTTACCATACAGAATACAAAAACAACCGAGCGAGATGAACGCTATTTCAAAGGTGGGATCGGTTTAACAAATGTCAAACGAAGATTGGAGTTGATTTATCCCAATCAGTATGTGCTAGATATAGAAGATACCGATTCATTGTACATTGTCACATTAAGACTCGAACTTTGATAAGTTATAATAAACAAAGTATGAATTGGTATAAAACGATTGGATGGCTATTGGGAAGTCTTTTTGTGCT
The DNA here is from genome assembly GCA_964404215.1 of uncultured Aureispira sp. GTDB lineage: Bacteria > Bacteroidota > Bacteroidia > Chitinophagales > Saprospiraceae > Aureispira. The sequence goes on from CAYOJF010000030.1 coordinate 14,527, forward strand.
TTCAATCGTTGTTGGAAGACTGCCGATAGAAGGACGTACGAAAATAGCTGCACTTGCATTTGAAGGAGGAGTTTCTTATTGGTTATTTGCAGGGGTAATAATGTATATTATAGCATTAGTCTTAAGGGAATTGAGGGAGGATCTTGGTTGTCTTCAGATAGTTCCATTATTTTTTGGTTTGGGATTTCTTCTTGTTTATACCCTGTTTGGATTTATTATACCAGAGTTAGGGATGATTAGAGAGGACTTGGTTATTTATGGTAAGATAGAGCAACCTGAAGAAAAATTGATATTGCAATGGTGCCCAGGATTTGATAATGATTTATGGCGAGCTATTATTACAAAGGAAAAGGAAGCCATTTTTAGAAGGTATACAACAGTAAATTTAGAGCTGATAAAAGCTCAAGGAGATATTTCTTTTTTGAGCGAATATGGAGGAGGTGATAAAGGGATTCCTAGCCGTTTGAATGTAAATGGGGAAATTTACATTTTGGAAGAGCAGCATCCCATGAATTATTAAAAAATAAAATCAATAAAATATGAATGTCTTAATTGTAGATGATGAGCCATTGGCACAAGAAATACTAGAAACTTATATACAGAAGTTTCCAAATTTGAAATTGATGCAAAAATGCAGTAATGCTGTAGAGGCACATGCAGCTTTGCAAATGCATGATATTGATTTGATTTTTTTGGATATACAAATGCCTCAGATAACAGGGCTTGATTTTCTGAAAACCTTAGTCAATCCTCCTAAAGTAATTTTTACAACTGCTTTTTCGGAATATGCAGTAGAAGGGTATGAACTGAATATTGTGGACTATTTGCTGAAGCCTATTTCTTTTGAGCGTTTTGCAAAAGCAGTGAACAAAGCAACAGTATCAGAAGGAGTGAGTGCGAGTTTGGGGAGCGGAGCGACTCAAGATTTTATGTTTGTGAAGTCAGATAAGAAATTAGTGAAAGTTTTTTTCAATGAAATTTATTATATTGAGGGGCTAAAAGATTACGTTATTTTGCATACACCCAAAGGAAGACTAGTGACCTTGCAGACTATGAAGAGTTTGGAAAGTAAACTATCGGACGAATTGTTTATGCGGATTCACCGCTCTTATATTGTTAATATAGGGCATATTGATATCCTTGACGGAAATACAGTAGTTATTAACAAAAAAAGTATTCCTATCGGTAAGAACTATAAAGAAAACTTACTGGAAGTTGTCAATAAAAATAGACTTTAGAAAGTCTACAATAGAATGGAACAGAATCAGAAATTATACCTTTTTCAACTCATACAGGCTCTTTCTGCATCAGAAAAAGGCTATGTCAAAAAGTACTGTACTAGAAATGGGACAGGAGCCATTTATTTAAAGCTCTTTGATGCCATTGAGAAGCAGGATGTTTATGATGAAGAGGCATTAAAAGTACGATTCAAGAAGGAAAAATTTGTTAAGCAACTTTCTGTTGCCAAAAATTATTTGACGAAGGCAATCCTGAGAAGTTTAAGGGCCTACTATTCTGAATCTTCTAAAAATATTCAGGTACACGAGCTGCTTCTGGAAATCGAAATTTTATACAATAAAAGATTGATTGGACTCTGTCAGAAATTGCTAAAAAAGGTTAGGAAAATAGTTGTGGAATCAGGACTGTATAAGCACTATGCAGAAGTGTCTTTTTGGGAGTTCAGAGTACAGTTACTTACTAAAGTAGGAGAAGAGACGGATACTAATATGAACGCTATTTACGCTTTTGCTCAAGAAGGAAATAAAGCAGAAGCACTTTTGGCAGAATACCGTCATTTGGCCTATCATATTTACAAATATATGCTGAAGGAAGGTTATTCTAGAGAAGAAGAAGCCCTAGAAGTAGCCTTGAAATATAGTGAACATCCACTGCTACTATTGTCAAACCCTCCTCAAAATAATGCTCGTGCATTAGCACGGTATTATAATATATGGACTAAAATTTATGAGATTCAAAATGACTTTGAAGGAAGTTTTGAAGCAAGCCGTGGTTTTTTACAAGTAGTACAGGCTCATCCCCTAATATTTTCTGATTTTTTGATGGCGACAGTCATACCAGCTCATTATAACCTACTGGCAAGTTGTGTATTGTTAAACAAAGAAGCCATATTTTTTGAGCATCTAGATTACTTGCAAGAAATACCAAAAACTTACCGCTGTAAGAACGAGTCAATTATTAATCTCATTAAGTACTACAGTATTAGTTTAGAGCTTAATTTCTATACGCAGAATGCTCATTTTGACCGAACAGTTCAAATTTTACCGAAAGCGGAAGTATTGGTCCAGTCAGAAAAACTGTTGGCAATTGGTTTGGAGGTTTTGCAGGTTGAGCTGACTTATACCATAGGATATGCTCACTTTGCTTTAGGAAATTTTGAAATAGCTGATCATTGGATTGTAGAGACACTGGCGTTCCAAAAAAACAATATCAGAGAAGATATTATGTGTATGGCTCAGTTGATGCATTTGGTCAATCATGCTGAGATGGGTAACTACGAATATTTGAGTTATAAGGTACGTTCGGCTTATAATTACATCAAAAAAATGCAGAAAGCACATGCTTTCGAGCAAGTCACCTTGCAGTTTTTGAAAAAACTGATCAATGTACGTGATAGTACCAGTCTCAAAATGTTATTGATGGCTTTTAAGACTAAATTTGAAGAAATTGAAGCAGATCCTTTTGAGCGGATGATTATCAAAAATTTTGACATCATTAGTGTTTTGGAAAGCAAGATCCAACAACGTCCCTTTGCATTGGTGGCAAGGGAGAGAAGAGAAGGGGCTTAAACCCATTCCTTAGCGGTAGCAACAGAAAAAACGCCCAATAAAACAGGTAACCAAAGTACGGGGTAGCCCAATTGTACCGCACGTACAAAAACGAAAGGTGTCGTTTCACTTTGCCAAAAATGATGTATTTCTAGACTAATTAGAGACATCGGAATGACTGCAATAATGGCTACCATTATGGTTAAAATATGCATACCATCTGTCGATTTATGAAACTGGCGAATAGGAACAAAAAATAGGATAGAAACTAGGGTTGTAATTCCGAATAATTTCCATGCAGACCAAGCAGCAATATTGTTCTCAGTATTGGTAATAAATGAGAAGACACGTTCCTTGTAGAGGTCTTTGAAAATATCCTGAGCTAATAGATAGCTACAATAGCCAACTATTGATAATAAGATGAGATGAAATAAACACCAATACCAAGGGATTTTGAATTCAATAATCTGAGGTAAGAGATAAATCAGAACAACTAAGATGACAATGATAGACGGGGCTATTTGGAGTTGGTGAATCCAATCATAGGCGTTTTGATTGGGTATGTTAGCCCCTTGTAGTTCATAATACCATATTCCCCAAGTCAAGCACCCTATTAATAAAGGGAGTGCCAAAAATAAAAGGTCTTTTAGGCTTATCAATTGATTATTCATACTAAATTGTATCTTTGCAAAGATTTAGGGAGGTTTGGTAGAAACAACTTCTCACTCAAATGGTTATCAGTAATAACATAGACATCAAGATATATAAAAATAAATAGAAAGTGGAACAATCAAAAAAACAACGTCAAATTGGAGCGCTAATACAAAAAGAATTTAGCACAGTACTACGAGAAGAAGGCCCTCTAATGTATGGAGCAAGTGTTATGGTGACGGTTACTAATGTTCGTATGAGTTCTGATATGGGGATTGCTTATATTTATGTTAGTGTTTTTAATGCTCCTTATAAGCAGGAAATCGTCAAAGAGTTATGGGAGAACTTATCTAGATTGAGAGGCGAATTGGGGAGACGTATTCGCAAACAAGTACGCCGTATTCCGTTGCTGAAATTTTATATTGATGATACACTAGACGAGATGGAGCACATTGATCGTTTATTTGATCAAATCAATAGCAATACAGGCAATGGAACACGTTCGATGAAAGAAGCAAGAGAGGCCCAAAAAAGAGAGAATAATACAGAAGACGAAGCTTAAAACTATGAACCTGCCTTTCAAATTTGCCAAACGGTATATCTTTTCGCAAAAATCAACTAATGCCATTAATATTATTTCTAGTATATCTGTACTAGGGATAAGCCTAGGTAGTATGGCTTTGATTGTGATTATGTCCGTATTCAATGGTTTTGAAGGATTATTGGGGGATCTGATCGGTAATTTTAAGCCAGAAATTAAAATAACGGTAGCAGAGGGAAAGGTATTTGAACCTGATAGTAGCAAAATCGCACAACTAGAAGCGATTGATGGGGTTGCTTTTGTCTCGAAAACCTTGCAAGAAGTCGTACTCCTAGAGTATAATGGGGTACAAAATATAGGATGGATAAAAGGTACTGATGATAATTTTAGAGAAGTAACAGAATTAGATACTTGTATTTCAACAGGCAAATACAAGACTTATGATGCTGCATCCGATATTCATTATGCTGTTATTGGAGCTACGCTAGAATATACATTAGGTATTCCAGTGACTGGAAATGCACACAAACCCATGAAAGTGTATATGCCTAAGCGTAAGGCAAAGTACTCTGCTAGGTCTAAACCGTTTAAGCAAAGGAGTATTTACCCTGCGGCTGTTTATACGACTATGCAGGCTGATTATGATAACTATGTTATTACCAATTTGCCCTTTGTTCAGGAATTAACTTCTTATAAAAATGGTGAAATATCAGCTCTAGAAATAAAGCTAGAAACCAATGCCCCGATAGAGGTTGTTCAGAAACAAATGATAGCAATAATGGGAGAGGAGTATGTAGTCAAAAATCGCTATCAGCAAGACGAGGCATTGTACAAAATCACCAACATGGAAAAATGGTTTGCTTTTATCATTTTTGCCTTTACTTTAGTCTTAGTTGCTTTTAATATGGTAGGTGCGTTATGGATGTTGGTGCTAGAGAAAAAGGAAGATATAGCGACTATAAAGGCAATGGGGGGGAGTAGTAAGTTAGTCCGAAATATCTTTCTTGCAGAAGGTTACTTGTTATCTATAATAGGAGTCTCAATTGGTTGTGTTTTGGCAATTATCCTCTGTATATTACAGCAAAAATATGGACTGGTTACTTTGGCAGGAAGTGGAGAATTTATTGTCGATTACTATCCTGTAGAAATGCGATGGACTGATTTTGCCCAAGTTATCTTTACTGTTGTTTCTATAGGAGCCGCCGCTGCATGGATCCCCGCTCATAGAGCTTCCAAAATAGATGCTATTATCCACAAAAAATAAGATCACATTAGCTCTTAGTGACTGTATGAATAGAACAAAACGCAATAAAAGTGTATTTATTGTTGTTAGGTCAGTGTTAATTTGTGGTTAATTGTAAATTTAATAGAATTTTATTTGGTTTTTATTAAGAATAGTATATATTTGTATGGAGCGAGATTGTTATATCACTTATCTCGAACATCACAAACACACACTACTATGATTACCAGAATTTTATTCATTGGACTTATTTTAATTGGTTTAGTCAGGTTGGGGCAGGCTCAACAAGTTTCTAAAGGTCTTCACCAAATTTTGACCTCTGACGAATCAGAACCTACCTCTATTTACATTAAGATCGGTACACCTAATGTAGAAGTCAAAAAAACAGCAGGAACTCGAATCAGAGTCTCTGGTAAGGTTAAAATTTCTATTCCCAACCTTTACTTTCTGGAGCACCTTGTCAAGCAAGGACGTTACACACTTAATCTAACCCCATCTGGAGATGGTGGTCTTAGAATGGAAGATAAATCAAAAACACCTATCATTTTGAGGGGGCAAGAATGTCGTGAAGATATTTATTTTACGATTTATGTACCTACTAGTATTAAAACTGTAGTAGTAGAAAATACACTAACTGGAGACAGTAATGTCGTGACTGTTAATTGATTAGCATCCATTTAGTCAATTTTGGAAAGTTTTTTGGAGCACACTACTTCAAAAAACTTTCTTTATTTTTAGAGAAATACTTGCAGGTTCCAAATGTTTGCTCTATATTTGTGTCAACAACAACGCAGAGTGGAGCAGCGGTAGCTCGTCGGGCTCATAACCCGAAGGTCGCAGGTTCGAGTCCTGTCTCTGCAACAAAAGAAAGCCAATCATTCAAAATGATTGGCTTTTGTCTTTGTAATAGGATACTTATCATATATCCATATCAACAACAAATCCTCTCTTAACTAACTAAGAGAGGATTTGTTATTGATTCTAAAACGGTCGAAGTATTCCAATCATTTCTAGTAAATGACGTGGGTAAGATATTTTCTTATATAGATCAGCATTTATTTTAGCACGACGACAGGTCGCTGCTTGCTCTATTAATGGTTTTTCTAGTCGCTGTAAGTCAAACTCTAGTCGTTCTAGTTCTGAAAGACTTATTTTCTGTTGTTCCATTAGTTGTTTGACCTTATTTTCGTCTTCTTTAGTCACTAACTGATGGTAACGCTCCACTTCCTCTAGAATCGTTTTATGAGACTCGACGACAGAAAAAATAATATCCTTAGAACGCTCTACATACTTATCTTCTAGTTCTGCAATTTCGATTTCCTTTTGTGTCTTGAGCAACTCTAGTTGATAAAGGTCTTGTTCAAAGGCATTATTTTCTGTTTCTGATAGTTTACCAAGTCGATGGTTTCTTTTGAGCAGGATAATATATTGCAGAGGAGTAGGAGCCTCTATTGTTTGTATAGTAGTGACTTCTTTTGATTTGAGATAATAGTATTTCTTTAGTTCGTTATATTCGTTTTTCTCTTCTCGCTTTATTTTTCTCAAATCAACCCGACGTCGTTTGGCATACTGCTCAAATAAACTGATTCTCTCAGAGAGCATTCTTTTATGTGTCAGTATGTCTTCTAGATAATCAGGGGGAGTTTCTTTTTGTAGAGTTGTTATTTTAGTGATACTCTCTTGAATTTTACTTTCATAGCGTTTGATGCTATGGATCAATTCTTCTAGGTAACTCATTTGGGATTCAAAAACATTGAAAATAGTCTGTTTTTTTTCTGCAGATTTTCGAGTTTTATAAGTCATTAGGTTGAAGCCTAAATACGCCAATACCCCGCCAATAACAGCTAAATACCAAGGGGTAATTAGAGAAATTCCTGCACCAATTACTAAGATAAGTAAGGCTATTATGAAGTTGAAAAAACGCTGTGAACGAAGCTCTTTAGGGTTGTTGATCTCTTTTGGTAAGTGCTGAGCCTTGAGTTCTTTCTTAGTGATTGGTTTTTCTATTTCTAAGATAGGAGACTGACTAATAATAGTAGCTACTGGAATTTTGTAGAGCTGTTTGGTATTGAGTTGTTGTGGCAAGTACTGTAAATGTATAGGAGGAATCGCAATGGATTCTTTGGTCCAAAAGTGACGTTGATGGTATTCGTGTAACGCCATAGACCACTCTTCAGAACTAGGTCTAGCAAAAGGGTCATTGTAGCCATCTATAAAACATTGATTAAACAAGTTTTGTAGTGTAGTAGGCAAGGAATAAAAACGTTCGTGCAATGCAGGAATTACCTTAAAGTTGGATCTCAATTCAGGGTGGTGTACATAGAGTCCATTTGTTATTTTTTCGTAGATGCTCGTGAGATGCTCAAACGGCTTACCTGTAGAGGCAGCGAATGGATGAATACCTAGGAGTACTTTATAAAAAATAACGGCTAAACCAAATCGATCCCAGGGGTCTTCTTGAGTGGGGTCAACTTCCCATTTTCGATAGCTATCGGCAGGGGTATATTCTGGGGTTGCTACAGGAGCGTCATATATGGTTTCGCCATCTTTGACCACCTCAATAGAATCTAAATCAACTAGTGCAATATTACCCTCGGGAGAGACAACAATATTGTCTGGTTTCATATCAACCAATATGTACTGTTCTGTAGCATGTAACCGATGGATGGCTTTTGCAATTTTATGGCAAATCTTAAGGCGTTGAAATAGTCTTTTGTCCTCGTCAAAACTATAAGCCCCCCACTCATCTAAATATCGTTTAGGAATCTTGGGGAGTGTTAATAATTCTAGTTTGTCTCCTGTCGCTTTTTTCATCAGAAAACCAACAAATTCCTTATTCTTATTGAATAAGAGTTGCTTGGGCCAAATCAAATGAATGCCTTCCTCTTTTTCAAATTCTTTGGGAGGATTTTCGTGTAGATAGAGAATTTTTTGATGTCGAAGGGAAGTCCTTTTTTTAGGGTGATAGATCTTTGCTACCGTACGAGCATAGCCGGGGCTAACAATCTCATATAATTCTCCTTCTCCACCACTCGCAAAAGGTTGTTCTTCGAGCTCAATTGGAGTTTGTCGTTCACCTGTGTGTTGTACCCATAGTTTCATGCTATCAATATACAAATAAGTAGCTTAATGATTCCTATTCCAAGTATAAAAAATCATATAACATATTTAAGAATTAAGTTTGGAGAAATAAACGATTTAGGCGAAAATGAATTGATTTTGTGCCATTACTTAAATAGGTTCTTATTCATTGAGAGACCAATCATAGTCCAAATAACTAATTTTAGCATCTGGATGAATAGTAGTGTTACTGTATTGATTCAAAAAATTGATCAGAGATCCTTTCTTTGTGAAATCACCTTTGAACCAACTGAAAATTTTAGAAATCTGAATGTTATTTGTTGTTATCTTATTTCGAAATTCATCCGCTAAGAAATCTTGAGCTTGTTTGGTCAGTTGTTGCTCTAGTTGTATAGCCGTGTAGGCCTCATTCAGCAATTTAGGACAAGATTTGGATGCACAGACAATGGCGAAGTGAATACGAGGTTCCTCAAATTGGGGACGTAGTATTTTATGTTCTATGGCATTAAGATTCATATCTATACCACCTATTTGGAAGAATTTTTTGTGCCAAATGCCATTGATTATTCCTACGCTTGCAGGAGGATGTAGATCAGTAATACTTGCAACTGGATAATTATCCATAATTAGTTTAATAGTAAAAGCATTATAGGCATTGATCCAGTAGGCTAGTTTTTCTTCTTCTGTCCATTTTTTGGAGGGAGGAGTATTGGTCAAGGCAGTTAGGTAGCTATTGAAGGCAATGCTATCTTGCAAGAAACCTTTGTAGTTTACATTTCCCAACTCGTCAACATGTTTTTTTAATAAAATATTGTATTTTTCATGTGTGAGTGGAATGGTATTCTTTGGGGAGAAATTCAAGGAAGGAGAACACCCTATTCCAAATAAAAATAAACCAATGGCAATTAAAATTGCTACAATGACAGCTGTGTATTTAGTAATCATATAATTATGAGTATAATAAAAATAGAGTTAAAACCAGCTCTCTCTAAAGAAGAGCTTGAATGGATGCAAAATCGCTTTGATGGGTTGTGTTGTGAATTGGGCGTTTCATCAGAAGACCTAATCAGATGGAGACAAAAATTGTTCGCTCAATACGACCAATCGAGTCGCTATTATCACAATTTAGTACATATTTATAACTTTATTAAGGTTTTTGACGAACACCAAACGGCTATTCAACAGCCTTTATGGTTTGAAGTAGCGATTTGGTGGCATGATGCTATATATGATGCTCAACGAAAAGATAATGAACAAAAAAGTGCCCAATGGGCGGTAGATTGTTGGGAAGCTTATTTGCAGAAGGAAGCGTTAACTTACATAAAAGTATTGATTAATAGTACAGAAAAACATTTGCCTCTTGAAAAGGGGGGGGATGTGTATTATTTCTTAGATATGGACTTGTCAGTACTGGCAACAGAATCAACTACCTATTTAACCTATGCTGATTATATTGCTAAAGAGTATCAATTGTACTACCCCAAATTATTGTATAAAATAGGGCGTAAGAAAGCAATGAAGCAATTTTTTAACCGTTCAAGACTATATTACACTTCTTTTTTTTATGAAAATTATGAAGAGCAAGCGAAAAACAATATAAAATTGGAGTTAAAAACTATTTGACTTTGTTTTTGTTCGGTTGGAAGGTCAATTTTTTGACTTTGGCTCTGAAATTGTTCAGAAAGTTGTAACTTAAAAAGTATTGTATATTATTTATAATATGACACACACACACACACACACACACACACACACACACACTAAATAAAAAATAATGCAATATATAACAAAAAATATCTGGAAGTTGGTGAAATATGGAGGCATTGCAGCTTCGCTAGTAGCTCTACTCATCTTTATGGGCAACTATTGGGTTACCTCTTCCGTGGAAGGATTGATACATGAAGATATCGAAGAAGTGAGCTACAGTGATGTTGCTCTGGTATTGGGGACGAGTCGTAGTATCAATGGAAGGGTAGAAAACCCCTTTTTTACGCATCGTATTACTGCAGCAGCGGAGTTGTATTTTGCAGGTAAGGTAAAGCATATTTTGGTAAGTGGAGACAATAGCACTGTCAAATATAATGAGCCTAGAGATATGAAAAAAGCATTAATTGCACGAGGAGTACCTGCACACTGTATAACAATGGATTTTGCAGGATTAAGAACATTGGATTCAGTGGTGCGTAGCAATAAGATATTTCAACAACAACGATTGACGATTGTATCTCAATCTTTTCATAATTACCGGGCATTGTTTATTGCTCAAAAATATGGAATAGATGCGGTTGCTTATAATGCAGCTTATCCTAAGTATGCCTCTAATCGAACGATATACCGAGAATATTTGGCAAGAGTAAAAGCTGTATTAGATTTATATGTTTTTGGTACTGCTCCTAAATTTTTGGGCGAAAAAGTAGATATTCGGGTTTAATTCCCCTTGTTGACACAACATCTCGGCACTATTTTTATTTTAATAACATTCCTAAGAGCACTTCTTTTAGGAATGTTTTTATTTTTGTGCAAATTTTGGAATAAAACAATATTAAGATGGGGCGTAAAAAAATAGTAGCAGGTAACTGGAAGATGAACAAAGAGTTGTTAGAGGGACTGCGATTGAGTACCGAGATTATTCGAAGAGCAGGGACATTAGCTAAAGATAGTGTTGAGGTAGTGATAGCTCCTCCAGCAGTTTATTTGCATACAGCTATTAGTATGGGAGAACGAGTACCTCAAATAAAAATAGCAGCACAGAATTGTCACCACAAACTCAAGGGGGCCTATACGGGGGAAATATCAGCTCCTATGCTGAAGTCAATGAAAATAGATTATGCTATAATAGGACATTCAGAACGCCGTAAATATTTTGGAGAAGACCATGCTATTCTGGCTGAAAAAGTTAATACCGTATTAGAGACAGGTATGGCTATTATTTTTTGTTGTGGAGAGCCCCTGGAAGTACGTGAAGCAGGAGAGCAGGAAAAATATGTTTTAGAACAATTACAACAGAGTTTATTTCAGTTGACAGCAGAACAGATGGAGTCAGTTGTGATTGCTTACGAACCTGTATGGGCAATCGGAACAGGCAAAACAGCAACGCCCCAACAAGCTCAAGATATGCATGCTTATATCCGAAAAGAAATAGAAAGTCAGTACAACGAAACGGTTGCTGATAACATTTCTATACTTTATGGTGGAAGTGTCAAGCCAAGCAACGCTGCTGATATTTTTGCAAATCCAGATGTAGATGGTGGTCTAATAGGAGGGGCATCTTTGCAAACAGAAGATTTTATGGCGATTGTCCAAGCACGGTTGAAATAGATGTTTCTACTCAAAAGACCATGATTTGGTTATAGAAATAAAAAATACTTCATTTTTTTTTACCCGTTGAGCATACAATTTATTGGTTTGCTACGTTCTATATTAAATTCTCTTTAATTAGAGGTGAAGTTTGTGTCCACTATACTGGGCTATAAAAAATGAGTATTCCTAAATATTATTATCATAAATATAATGACAATTAATTTTACAAGAATGAGAACCCTATTTGCACTAATGACCAAGGTGAGCCTAGCAATTTTATTGCTCTGTTCCGCATTCACGGCCTCTGCTTCACATAATGTGGGTACAGAGATTACGTATGAATGTATTGACCCAGCGACAAATACGTATGAAATTACGTTTGTTTATTATCGAGATTGTGATGGTGCTTCAGCTCCTACGTCTGCAAATATTACTTTCGCTAGTGATTCAGGATGTACATTTCCAGCTCAAAACTTACCGCGAGTAAGTGTAACTGATGTATCACAGTTATGTGATCCTAACGCTTCTACTTGTAGTGGGGGAACAGAACAAGGTACTGAAATGCATATTTATCAAGGTACAATAACGGGATTTCCAGATACCTGTGGTACATGGCAAATGATTTATACTACTTGTTGTCGAAGTGCAGCAATTACTAACTTACAAAACCCAAGTAGTCAAGGAACATTTACACGGGCAACGTATAATAATCAAGTTGCCCCTTGTAATAACTCCGTACAATTTACCAATTCACCTATACTATATGTATGTGATAGTACAGATGTACAGTACAATCACGGAGCATTTGATCCAGATGGTGATACTCTGAGATTTACGTTAGTGACACCTCAGGATGATAACTTTGGTACTCCCTCATTTGGTACTAATATCCCTTATGCAGGAACATTTACCAATACACAACCAATGCAAACGGAAGTGCCTAACACATTTGCTTTCAACCCGACTACTGGTGAAATGAGATTTATGCCAGCAGCAGGGGTAACGCAAGTAGTCATTATTGCAGTATTGGTAGAAGAGATTAGAAATGGAGTAGTTATTGGTTCTAGTATTAGAGAGCTACAGGTAGTAGTATTGACCAATTGTAATAATACGCCACCGGTTACGGATTCTACTAGTATTACAGGTTCTGCGGTTAATATCAATATTACACAGCAAACTTTAGAAATGTGTCAAGGTAATATTGGTACCTTCCAGTTAGTCATTCAAGATTTTGATGGCGATACATTATCTGTAACTTCCAATATCCAATTAGCTATTGCTGGTGGTATTGCAAGTTATTCAGTAGATTCTACTGTAGTTGATTCTGTTATATTGACGGTAACAGTTGATGCAACTAACCTAACACCAGGTACTTATCCCTTCTCCATCAATATTAATGATAATGCTTGTCCTGTTCCTAGTGTACAACTGGCAGGATATGCTTTGGTCGTTTATGGAGCCAGTTATTCGAGGAATATATATTGTCGAAATGAATCGGATCCTGTCCCTATAATTATTGGAGATAGTTCAGGAGTATTTTTGGAGTTGCCAGGTAATCCAGCTGGACTGGTCTTTGATTCTATTACAGGAATCATTGATTTATCGGCCTCTAATGTAGGTTCATATAATTTGATATTTGTACCAGATACGAATAGCATCTGCCCGACAGATTCTATGCAAATCACGATTATAGATATACCTAATCCATCTTTTGGTTACCCTGATACTATTTATTGTCGTCAAGGAGTGAACCCTACGCCTATTATTACAGGTAATCCAGGTGGATCATTTTCTGCGACAGCAGGTATTATGGTGAACCAGTTTACGGGTGAAATTGATTTATTGGCTTCTAGTCCAGTTTCTGGATTTGTATATTATGATGTAGTAGGGGGTACATGTGCTGCGAGGGATAGCTTTGCGGTAGATATAACCAGCCTTGATATATTTGAAGCTACCTCCAATCAGTATTTTATGTGTCCCAATGAATTAGACACCATACAGCTTGGTGTTAATATTAGTTATTCAGGAACATTACCAACAGGAGTAACTTATAACTGGACACCTACTACAAATATTAGTGCGACAAATATTCCAAATCCAGAAGTAATACTCTTAACAGCAGAGACTTATATTCTGAATTATAATGACAATGTATGTCCACCAATTGCGGATACAGTAGACATTACTACTCCATATCCAGCAGTAATTAACCCAACATCTAACATTGTTTTATGTAATGGTAACGCAGCACAAATAGGAGCATCGGTTAATCCAGGCCCTGGTGATCAAACATTCACCTATGCTGGTAATAGAACAATAACAGGACCAACAACAGGTACGGATACTACTATATTTACATTAAATGTAGCAGGGGTGGCACCTAACTTGGTTAATCCAGCTTTATTAGCTTCAATGGAAATGTGTTTTGGTATCAATCTTAGTTTAATTTCCTATGCACAGGTTTATTTGATCGCTCCTTCTGGAGAAGAGGTGGTTATTTCAGATAGAAATGGAGGAGCGTTTGGAACAAGTTTAACTGGAGGAACATTCTCTAACAACCCAGCAAACACACCAGTGACTACTTATTCGGGACCATTCCCAACTATACCTAACAACACGGCATTCTTGCCACAGAATGGTATTACTGGTTTCAATCCTTTGATTGGTGCAACCACGAATGGTGTGTGGCAATTAAAAATAGTTCATAATAATCCATCAGGTTTGGGTGGACCAAATGGAACATTGACGGACTGGTGCTTAAATTTCCAAGATTTATCAGCAGCGACCTTCTCTTGGGCACCTAATACCAATATTAGTTGTGTTGCTTGTGATAGTCCTACTGTCAATCCAACAGCAAACACGACTTATACTGTTATTGCACAAAATACATTTGGGTGTAGAGATACCGCAGCAGTTAATGTGGTGATTGATTCGGCTCTACCTACACCAATCCTTACTTGTGGAAATGCTACTTCAAATTCAGTAACTTTCAACTGGGTACCTGTATTTGGTGCCGCAGGATATGTTGCAGTTGTAGATGGAGGAGCTCCACAGATTTTACCTGCTACAGCAGATTCTTTACAAGTAACTGGATTAACTAGTGGTGCTTGTAGTGAAATTATCATATTTGCACAGTCAGGAAACTCTTGTCAAGATGGAGCACCTGATACATTAATTTGTTGTGCCCAGAGTTGTGGTCCTGTTGGGCCCGCTACCATTACACCTAATGGATCGACTACTTTCTGTCTAGGACAAAATGTAGTATTAGATGCTGGGGGAGGATCGACTACCTATACTTGGAATACACCAGTAGCAACACCTGCAACGACACAGACTGTTACAGTGAATGCAAGTGGAACTTATATGGTAACGACGACAGATGCTCAAGGATGTTTAGACACTGCTAGTATTGTAGTAACAGTTGTCCCTGGTCCTGTTGTAAATATTACATTAAGCGGATCAGATACACTTTGTGCTGGCGAAACAGTAGATTTAGATGCAGGGGCAGGTTTCAATACTTATACTTGGAATAATGGAGCTGGAGCAACACAAATTGTTACCGTTAATACTTCTGGTAATTACATTGTAACAGTGACAGATGCAGTAGGATGTGTTGGAATTGATTCTGTTCAGATAGTAGTAGGAACACCAGTAACTGCTCCAGTAGTAGGACAAGACCTCTCTTGTAATAGTGTTACTCCTGCTGATGGACAAGCAACTGCTTCCCCAACAGGTGGATTTGGAGGATACACCTATAACTGGAACCCAACAGGACAAAATACCGCAACAGCAACAGGATTAGCAGTAGGTGCTTATTCTGTAACTGTAACAGATATATATAATTGTACAGCTACTAGTAGTGTTACTATTAGTGAGCCTAGTGCATTGAGTGTCACGATGAGTAATACCAATGTAACTTGTTTCAATGGAAGTGATGCTACTGCAACAGTAGTTGCCGCAGGTGGAGCAGGTGGATATAACTATAACTGGAATCCAAGTGGACAAACGACTGCAACAGCAACAGGTTTGTCAGCTGGACCTCACAATGTAACAGTAACAGATGTGACAGGATGTACTATCACAGGTAATGTAGTAGTAACACAACCAGCAGTAACAGTGACTTCTACTGCAACAGTAACTTCTATTTATCCTAATGGAGCACCTATTAGTTGTAATGGAGTTTGTAATGGAGAAGCCACCGCAGCGGGTAATGGTGGTACACCAGCAGTAAGCGGGTATGTTTACCAATGGGATGCTAGTGCGGGTAGTCAAGCTACAGCGATTGCAACTGGACTATGTGCTAATGTAAACTACTCTGTAACAGTAACCGATAGTCTAGGTTGTACGTCAGTTTCTATTGTGTCAATGACAGAGCCAAGTGCGATTACTATTACAGTTGATAATCAAAATGACCCAACTTGTAATGGTGCAACTAACGGAGATGCTTCTATAACAGCTACAGGTGGTGCAGGAGCACCTTATACTTATGCTTGGTCAACTAGCCCAGGACAAACAACCAATAATGTAACAGGGTTGAGCGTAGTAGCTGGACCAAACTACACAGTGACAGTAACAGATGCAAACGGATGTACTAATACCGAAACAATTACAGTGACCGAACCAAGTGCAGTAAGTGTAACTGCATCGGTAGTATCAGATTATAATGGAGCAGATATTAGTTGTAATGGAAATTGTGATGGAGAGTTGTTAGTAGTTGGAACAGGCGGAACTGGTACTTTCACTTATCAGTGGGATGCGGCAGCAGCGAGTCAAACTACAGATACTGCTAGAGCAATTTGTGCAGGAACTTACCGTGTAACGGTAACGGATGTGAACGGATGTAGCGATAGTACAACAGTAACAATTACAGAACCTACTTTATTGACTTCTACCACAACAAGCACCGATGCCACTTGTAATGGTGTGGCTAATGGAACAGGAACAGTAACTCCAGTCGGAGGAACAGGTGCTTACAGTTATAATTGGAGTACAGTGCCAGCACAAACAACTGCATTAGCAACAGGGTTAGAAGCAACTACGGGACAATATATCGTGACAGTGAGTGATGCTAACAGTTGTGTTGTATTTGATACTGTAAATATAGCAGAGCCAACAGCAGTAACTGCTACCATAGCTACTGTACCAGCGAACTGTAATGGAGCAGCTGATGGTACTGCCACTGCTACAGCAGCAGGAGGGACACCAGGAGCAATTAACCCATATACTTACGATTGGGGAACTGGATTTGGACCAAGTGCGACTAGCCCAGGAACAGCAGCAGGTATTTATACCGTTACTATTGCTGATGGAAATAATTGTACGATTACAGAATCTTATACCATAACAGAACCTGCAGCTATTAGCTTTACTGTAGCGAATACAGATGCAAGTTGTAATGGTACTTCTGATGGAACGGCTACTATTAATGTTAGTGGTGGTGTCGGTGGATTTACTTACTTATGGAACTTATCTCCAGCACAAACAACGGCAACTGCAACAGGTTTGCCAGCTGGATTACATTGTGTAACCGTTACAGATCTTAACGGGTGTTTTGTAGATACTTGTATCCAAGTGAATGAGCCTGCCGGTATGACGAATATTACTTTTGCAGCACAGCCTGTAAGTTGTAATGGAGGTAGTGATGGACAATTGACAGTATCGCTAAGTGGCGGTATCCAACCATACACTTACCTTTGGTCAAATGGTCAAACAGGAAATACTTCAACAGGACTAGCAGCGACTACGCATACCGTAACGATTACAGATGCTAACGGATGTACGATTAGTGATAATTCAATTATAACAGAACCAACACCAGTACAGGTTGCTTTGACAGTAGATTCTGTACAATGTAAAAATGGTTCAGATGGACAGATCACCGCAATGGGATCAGGAGGAACACCTCCTTATACTTACCAGTGGAGTGATGGTCAGAATAGCGTAATCGCTACAGGTCTGACAGCAGGTACCTATAGTGTAACAACAACAGACTTTAATGGATGTACTGTTAGTGCAAGTGCTACCGTAGCAGAGCCATTGTCTCCATTAGTTGGTAGTATTATCAACCAACAAGATCCAACTTGTAACGGAGATACTGATGGAAGTATAGAAGTAGATGCTCAAGGAGCAACACCAAACTATACTTATGTATGGAATAATGGACAAACAACAAGTACTGCAACAGGAATTGGTGCAGGTCAATACAGAGTAACCGTAACAGATGCAAATGGATGTACATTAAGCGTGAGTGGATTGATAAATGAACCAACAGCGATAGTATTGAGTACACAAGTATTATCTAACTACAATGGTGCAGCTATTAGCTGTCCAGGTCAGACAGACGGTAGTGTAGGGGTGATTGCAGCAGGTGGTTCTGGAACTTATAGTTATCAATGGTCTCCAACAGGTCTGAATACAGCAACTATTGCTAATCTAGGCCAAGGGACATATGATGTAACGGTAACAGATATTGCAGGATGTAGTGCAGATACTAGTATTACTATTAATGATCCTATTCAATTGGCAGCAACCTTCAGCCAAGTAGATATCTTATGTAATGGTGACCAAAATGGTCAAATATTAGCGAATGCTACACCAGGAACAGGAACATTAGGAATCAATGGATATGAATATAATTTAGCGGGACCTGGTCAAACAGGTAATGTATATAGTAGTATCAATAGTTGGACTAATCTAGCAGCAGGTGCTTATGTAGTCTCAGTAAGAGACGGAAACAACTGTGAAGTACAATTGAATGTAAATATTACAGAGCCAGACTTATTAGTAGTGGATTCTGTAATCGTAACAGATGTGCTTTGTAATGGTGATGCAACAGGAACAGCTACTGCTTATGGTAGCGGTGGAACGATGCCTTACAGTTATGTATGGTCTCATGATGCAAGCCAAACAGGACAAGTGGCTTCAGGCTTAGCGTTAGGAGTATATAGCGTAACGATTGTAGATGCAAATGGATGTGATAGAGTAGATGTGTTCAATGTAAATGAGCCGACACCACTTGTGGGTAGTGCTACTAATGGAACGATCGCTTGTATTGGAGGAGTTGCCAACGCAACGGCTACCGCAACAGGTGGTACACCAATTGGATTAGTTGGATACTTATACAACTGGGATGATGGAAATACAAATGCGACTGCCATAAATCTAAGTGCAGGAATACATTGTGTAACGATTACAGATGATAATGCTTGTACTGATGTAGTTTGTGTAACGATTACAGAACCAAGTAGTGCAGTAAGTGCAACGATTGCAAACAGTACAGATGCAAACTGTAATGGTACCGCAGACGGAACCGCAACAGGACAAGGAGTAGGAGGAACTGCACCATATACTTATGAGTGGAATACTTTACCAATACAAACAACAGCTACTGCTACAGGTTTGGCAGCAGGTACTTACCAAGTGACGGTAAGAGATACAAATGGTTGTATGGCAATGACGACTGTCGTAATAGGAGAACCAACAGGTGTTACCGCATTATTGACAACGACTAACCCAACAACGTGTTTCAATGGAAATGATGGTAGTGCAGGAGTAGTTGCACAAGGAGGAACAGCTCCATACAGTTACTTATGGTCAAGTGGAGAAACCACAGCAACAGCAGTTAACTTAACAGCAGGAGCAGATATAGTTACTGTGACAGATGTTAATGGATGTAACACAACCGTGAGCTACACGATTGGAGCACCAACAGCGATTTCGATCACACAGTTCAACTCAACAGATGTTAACTGTAAAGGTGGAAATGATGGAACAGCAAGTATATTACCAACAGGAGGTACACCAACAACAGGTTATACTTACCAGTGGTCTGGAAGTGCTAGTACAGGACCTAATGTAAATGATCTGTCTGCAGGAATACAATACGTAACTATTAGTGATGCAAATGGATGTCAATTAGTGGATACCTTCACAATTGATGAGCCATTGATAGGGCTAAGTGGATATGTAACTATGACACCTGCTTTGTGTAATGGGCAAAATAGTGGAATCTTAACAGCGACAATATCTGGTGGAACTGGATTCTATACTTACAACTGGAGCAGTGGTGCTACCACAATGGTATCAGATAGTTTAGTAGCTGGAACTTACACAGTGACTGTAACAGACGGTAACGGTTGTAACTTAACCTTTACAGAGGTAGTGACAGAAGCATCACCTATACAAGTAACGGCAAGTGTACTGAACAATGTAGCCTGTGATGGGGCCTTGACAGGACAAGCACAAGCAACAAATGCAACAGGTGGAACGGCTCCTTACTCTTATGTATGGTCAGATGGTACTGGTCAGACAGGATTAGTCGCAACAGGACTAGGGGCTGGAGTGATTACTGTAATCGCAACAGATGCTAATACTTGTACAGCCACAGCTTCTGTAACGATAACAGAACCAGTCGCAACCACATTGACGGAAAATATTGTAGATGTAAGTTGTAATGGTTTGAGTGATGGAAGTATTACGATAACAGGAGCAAATAAGACAATTGTAAGTTATGTGTGGAGTAATAGCGTAGTAGGAAATACAAACAGTAACCTAGCTGCAGGAACTTACACAGTAACTGTAACGGATAGTGATCTATGTACAGCAGTATTTGCTTATACAGTAGAGGAGTCAGATGCTATGCAAATAGAATTGATGGAATCAAACAGTATTGCTTGTTATGGAGATACCACTGCACAACTAGAAGCAACAGTTAGTGGCGGCCGTCCAGCGTATAGTTATGCTTGGAATAATGGAGCAACTACAATGGTTAACAGTAATCTTGGAGCTGGAACCTATACAGTAACAGTGACAGATAACAGAGGTTGTATGGTAGATGCAACACTATTGATAGAAGAGCCATCAGAGTTAATCGTGACAGGTCTTGGTACACAGGTATTGTGTACAGGAGATGCCAATGGAACTATCACAGTGAATGGACAGGGTGGTACCGTAAATATCGGTAATCTTGAATATAGCATTGACGGAGGTAGCAACTGGCAAACTGGTAATATCTTTACTAGCTTGACAGCAGGAGATTACAGAATACAAGTAAGGGATGAGAATGGATGTATCTCAGATACATTGATTCCAGTAATACCAGCAGACACATTCTATATAGTTGACATTACAGCAGATACGAATATTGTATACCTAGATAGTATGGAACTCCTAGTCGAGCTAAATGATACTAGCAGCATTATGTATAGCTGGAGTAGCTTAAGCAATGGAGGAACATTATTAACCGATAGTAGCTATAGCTACTTTGTGGCACCAATTGATGGAGAACAGTACGAATTTGTAGCAACTAATCGTTTTGGATGTGAAGTAAGCCATGTAGTAAATGTAGAAGTAGACAAACCAAGACCCGCTAACGCACCAAATGGATTTACACCAAACGGTGATGGTGTCAATGATAGATTCTTTGTACAAGGAGGGGATAAAGTAGAGGAAGTGATGGTACTAAGAGTATTTGACAGATGGGGTGAGTTAGTCTATGATGGATCAAGCATGACTGTCAATGATGAAACGACAGGATGGGATGGAACATTCAGAGGTCAAGATTCTCCTGCAGGATCATACGTTTGGTACTCAGAAGTGAAATTCAAAGATGGACACATTGAAGTAATCAAAGGAGATGTTACTCTATTGAGATAATCGCCATTTGACAAAAATGTAGGGACTTTCTATCCTAGTCCCTACATTTTTTTTTAAATAAATGTTATACTTGTTGCAAGATTTAGAGCAAACAGTTCGTTAAGGATATTATAAAAAGGCTAATAGTGTATAGTACTGTTAGTATTTTAAATAGAAATAGTACAATTTATAGACACATGAAATTATTTTCTAGACTCGCATTATTGACCATTATATTTTATGGGAGTACGTTCTCTTCTCAGCAAGAATTGAGAGCACAAGACCCTCGTTTTTCGCAGTATTACAATGCTCCGATCCGACTAAATCCAGCTATGACAGGTGCATTTGAAGGATTATGGCGAGTTGGAGGTAATTTCCGAACACAATGGGGCTCTGTTGCAGAAACACCTTACACTACTTATCACGCTATGGCGGACATGAAGGTCAATGTTGGTAAAAGTGATTATTTTGGAGCTGGCTTTTCTGCTCTAACTGATATTTCGGGGGGAGGTCTCTACAATATAACAGATATAGGGTTGAGTGCCTCTTATCATAAAAAATTGACTGGTGCTAGAAGAACTTACAGCAGAAATGCAATGACTTCTTATTTGTCAGCTGGTGCTCAGTTAGGAATAGGACAACGTCGCATTAATTGGGATAACCTATACTATAGTACACAGTATGATCCTAGTAATAATACTTATAATCAAGGTATCAATAGTGGTGAAGACTTGAACAGAAGAAACGGTATCTTATATGCTGATCTTAGTGCTGGTGTAATGTGGTATGCTACTTTCGGAAAGAGAAATAGTATTTATGCTGGTTTGAGTTTATTCCACATCAATTCTCCAGAAATTGGACTAATCAATTCGACTAGCACAAATGCAGCAGCAGAACGTTTGCCAATACGTACAGTACTACATGTAGGTGGTGAAATTCTATTAGGAGATCGTGGTTCATTGAGTTTGCTGCCAGGTTTTGTAGGAATGTTCCAAGGACCAAATACAGAAGCTAACCTAGGGATGGGAATCAAGTACCAAGGGTACAAATATGATGATTTCGCTTTCAGATTTGGGACGTGGACTCGTATTGCTAATAGATTAGAGTCGGAGGTATTATTAGATGCTTTAGTATTGTATGTTGGGATCGATTATTTGAGTTTCCAATTTGCAGTAAGTTATGATATTAATATATCTCAACTGTCTCGTGTTTCTAATGGACAAGGTAGTTTAGAGTTCTCTGTTATATATACACATGATGGAGCTAGAAGTAGAGAACAAGGATGTCCTACATTCTAATAAAAAAAACAAAAAATAATAGGGTGTAAATTTGCTTTAATTACAAAATATCCTATCTTTGCATCGCACTTAACGGAAAACTAATCTTATAAGTGTGAATTGGCGAGGTAGCTCAGGTGGTTAGAGCGTCGGATTCATAACCCGGAGGTCGGGGGTTCAAGTCCCCCTCTCGCTACAATATAAAAGCACAAATAGTATCATACTATTTGTGCTTTTTTTATTGATCTAATTGATGTGATTCTTGTTGCTGTAAGAGAGCGTATATTTTTTTACACAAACATGGAGAGGAAATGAAGCTACCAGAAATATTAGACCAGAAAGAGACCCAACAAAAAATTAGGAATAGTAATCTAGAGTCAATAGAACTACTTACACAAGTACTACTAGTTGGAGTCTTAATATTAGAAGGATGGGTATGTTGGTTTAGTTGGGATTATTTTATTGTATTCATTTTATCCATTTCGTTTTCGATAGGAGCCATACAATATGTATGGAGGTGGAAAAGAATCACTCAATTACATGACAAACAGCTAGAGCAATCAGTATTGATTATCCCGAAAAGAACCAAATCTTTAAGGTGGTCTATTATGGCAGTAATTGCTCTTAAGACTATGGTTGTTCTATTTTTTGGACGTATTTTTTATTTTGGACTACAGGCAGGTATTTCTCTTACTGTTTTCCCTGCGTGGCAATTGTTATTACCTTTTATGAATTTGTTGTTGGTAATTTGTTTGCTGACTTATCTTATACTAACTAAAAAAGCACAAGCAAATGGAAGGATTACTAGATGATAATTTGGGTAACAGAGCACCAATTAGGAATTTATTGATTGAAAGGATAGAGTATATTCTATTAATTGGATATGGATTATATGTAGTATGGGTGTCTTGTAGGATTATTTTTTATATCAATGCTTCAGATGAAGATCTCAGCATTTCACTTTCTACTTTTTTCTTTTTCCAAGAAGGGATTGTTATGGCAATGGTGTTATGGTGGCGGCAAATTACTATTAGATATGATTATTCTACTAGACAACAAGGATTAAAAAAGCCTAAAGTGTTGCAATTGTTGCGATGGATAGGGGGGCTAGTGTCCTCTTATTCTGCGGGTAGTACGGCTATGGGGATGCTGAGTGTTCTTCTATCAGGGAGTAATTTTACGTTTTCATTCATTAGTTACCTAATCTTAACTTTAGGAGTCTTTGGACTGGATGTACTGGTGCTTAGATACCTTTATATTACCAATAAAATTGAAAAAGCGATTCATTAAATTTTTACAGCAACACTTTTTTGATTATATTAATCTCAAATTAAAATTTGCCACAATACCCTTAGAAATAAAATAGAAAATGATAGATATACCCTTACTTAAAGAATTCTGTAGAATTCCTGCTGCCCCTGGATTTGAACAACGATTACGTGCTGTGATTATGGAGATGGTCGAGCCTTATGTAGATGACTTATATACCGACGCTATGGGCAATGTATATGCAGTCAAAAAAGGAACGATACAAGGAGCAGATGCTAAACGCATTATGATTGGTGCCCACATGGATGAGATTAGCTTTATTGTGACACACATAGAGGATGGAGGCTTTATTCGCTTTCATACATTAGGTGGTTTTGATCCCAAAACACTTACTTCGCAAAGAGTGATTGTACATGGGAAAGAAGACATTATGGGATGTATGGGGTGTAAACCTGTACATTTGATGTCCGCTTCAGAGAGAGGAAAGTCGATGGCAATCAAAGATTACTTTATTGATACTGGACTGACGAAAGAAGAAGTAGAAAAAATTGTGAGTGTAGGAGACCCTATCACTAGAGAACGAGCATTGATTGAAATGGGAAACTGTGTCAACTCAAAGTCTTTGGATAATCGTCTGGCAGTGTATATGCTTTTTGAAGCATTTAGAGAACTAAAGGATACGACGGTTCCTTACGATGTGTATGGTGTTTTTACGGTGCAAGAGGAAATTGGAATCAGAGGAGCGAGTGTAGCAGCTCAGAAAGTCAATCCTCATTTTGGTTTTGGGATTGATGTTACTATTGCATTTGATGTACCTGGAGCTCAAGGGCACGAAAAAATTACTTCACTAGGAGAGGGGGCAGCTATCAAAATTATGGATAGTTCGACTGTATGTGATTATCGTATGGTACAGTTTATGAAAGATCAAGCCAATACCAATGATATCAAATGGCAGCCAGAAGTATTGACAGGTGGTGGAACAGATACAGCAGGTATACAACGGAGAGGAACTGATGGAGCAATAGCTGGATGTATTTCTGTTCCTTGTCGCAATGTCCACCAAACGATTGAAATGTCACATAAAGAAGATATACGAGGTGGAATAGATTTGCTCAAGGCATGTCTGGTCAATATAAATGCACATGACTGGAGTTTTAAATAGAGCATAAACTTTACTAGATACATTACTTCCCCTCTATAGAACACCTTAAAAAATGAGTAGCGTGAAAAAAGAATCTACAGAAGAAAAAATACTAGAGTCTGCTAAAAAAATATTTTACCAAAAAGGGCTCAAAGGAGCTAGAATGCAAGAGATTGCAGATGATGCTAATGTCAATAAGGCAATGTTGCATTATTATTTTAGATCTAAGGACAAATTGTTTGATAAAGTATTCGAACAAAGTGTACAGAGTGTCGCTCCTGTACTGATGAATGTATTTTTAGAAGAATCGGAATTAGATGCTAAAATCAATAACTTGGTAGAAATTTTAATCAACTTATTCTTAAAAGAGCCTTATTTGTCCAATTTCATTGTCAATGAGTTGAGCCAAAACCCTGATAAATTATACCGAAATGTAATGGATTCTGAAGGTGGGTTGATTGGTCAAATCATACCTGTTATCAACGAACAATTGCAAACAGGTATTGAAAAAGGGGTCGTCAAAAATGACATCAAACCAGCAGAGTTGATTTTAAATATCATGTCTCTATGTTTATTGCCTATTATGGCACAAGGTGTGCTCCAAAAAACATTGGGCATAGACGATCATCGCATGGAACGCTTTATGGAAAAACGAAAACAAACGGTAACAACATTTGTCTTAGCTGCAATTAAGCCTTAAGGAGATGGTTACGAATACAGATGAAATAAGAAAGCGAGCAAGAAATATTTTCTTGTTCGCTTTCTTATTACGCTTTATGTGTCATGCCTCAATTGCTAGTCTTCAGTAAAATGATAATGAATATAAACTTGTTTATTGTAAGATATAAAACTAGTAAGTTCTTTGATTTCCATATATAGATGAGGTGATCTATAGCCTTGATGGGGAGTATATTTATACATCATAAAATATAGCAGCCAGTTTTCGTTATTTGTAGGTGTTATGATAACTGGTTTTTCTACTCGTCGCAATATGGTATTGGGTGCTTTATATTGGTAGATGAAATAATTATTAGTATTATCTTTTGCAACAATCTGCAATGGAATTTTGAGACTGTTTTCAGTAGTACTTTCAAGGAGGCTTTTAGAGATATTGTAATGAATAACTACAGGCGTATCAGATGCAATTAATTTTTCTAAATTAATTTCGAGGGTATCCAATTGAGCAAAAGTGTTATTACTACACAAAAGAAATAATAACAGTAATCAATAGTGTAACTGAAGAAAACACATGCAATGTGATTTTTTTGAAGAAAAGTAGGAGCCAACAAATAAATCAACAAAGATTAAACCACAAAAAAAGCTACCAAAGGAAAAATCCCTTAGTAGCCTTCGCTATATATTATAGGTTATTTGAACTTACTTCATCAAATCAATTGATTTTTTGACAAAATTAGTCAGTTCAGCACCTTTCAGCATACTATTTTGGAGACGAGCCAGATCAAACAAATGTTTTGCCTTTGATTCATCCTTATCTTTCAGAATATCGCTTACTACTTCGTGATTAGTATTGACCACAACATTGTACATATCTCCCATGTTCATACTCATGCCTTGCATAGCAGACATTTCTGCCATACGACGCATAAACTCAGGACGAGTAATCAAGATAGGTTGTTCTGTTGGAGATAAAGCTTCCATTTTGACTGTAGCTCCAGGAGTGGTAACACATTTTTTGAAGAGTTCTTCTAGTTCAGTTTGTTGCTCTTCTGATAGGACAGACTCACGGGTTTCATCTTTTTCAATAAGGTTATCAACGGTATCAGAATCAACTCGCACGAAAGACAACTCGGTCATCTTACGTTCCAATCCTTGTATGAAGTGGACATCAATCATAGTATCCAGTTTCAATACATCGTATCCAACTTGTTTAGCTGCTTGGATATAAGCATCCTGTTCTTCTATATCGCTACTGTAGAGCACTACTGTACGATTGTTTTTGTCAACTTGATTTGTATTGATTTTTTCTTGGTACTCTTCTATGGTAAAGTGTTCCCCATCTACATTTTCGAGTAGGAGGAATTTGGTGGCTTTTTCGGCAAATTTTTCTTCTGTTACGAAACCATATTTGACAAATACACCCATATTATCCCACTTGCTAGTGAAGCTTTCTCTTTCTTTGCGGAATAATTCACCTAACTTATCAGCTACTTTACGAGTAATGTATTCAGTGATTTTTTTCACATTGTGATCACTCTGTAAGTAAGAACGAGATACATTCAATGGAATATCTGGTGAATCAATCACACCATGTAATAGTGTCAAAAATTCTGGAATGATTTCTTTTACCTCATCCGTTACGAATACCTGATTAGAGTACAAGTGTATTTTGTTGCGTTGTACTTCGAGTTGGTTACCCAATTTAGGAAAATACAAAATACCCGTCAAATCAAATGGGTAGTCAATATTGAGGTGTACCCAGAACAATGGTGGCTCACCTGTAGGGAACATTTCTTTGTAAAATGCTTGGTAATCTTCGTCTGTTAGTTCACTAGGAGATTTTTTCCATGCTGGATTAGGATTATTGATTACATTAGGTACTTCGATTGCTTTTTTCTCTTCTGTACCATCTTCTTTTGTAATCGTTTCGTCTGTATATTCAGTACGTGTACCAAATTCTATTTCTACTGGCAAGAATTTACAGTATTTTTCTAGTAAGCTAGAAATACGATGCTGCTGTAGAAATTCATTGCTTTCTTCTGAGATGTGTAATACGATATCAGTACCATGGGTCTCTTTTTCTACTTCTTCGAGTGTATATTCTGGATCACCAGTACAAGACCATTTGACAGCTTGCTCACCATCTCTATAAGATTTAGTGATGACATCTACATTATCTGCGACCATGAAGGCAGAGTAAAAACCAAGACCAAAGTGTCCAATAACAGAGGCATCGTCTTGATATTTTTCAACGAACTCTTGTGCCGAAGAAAAAGCAACTTGGTTTAAGTATTTTTTTACTTCTTCTTCATTCATACCGATTCCTCGGTCCGAAATAGTCAATGTTTTGTTGTCAGCATCAATTAATATTCTGATACGTGTATCATCTAATTCAAAATTTACTTCGCCTCTTCTTGCTAGTGTTTTTAATTTAGATGTAGCGTCAGTTGCGTTTGCAATCAATTCACGCAAGAAAATCTCGTGATCAGAGTACAAGAATTTTTTGATAATTGGAAAAATATTTTCCGTTTGTACAGAAATATTACCCTTTTGCATAATGCTTTATTTTTTAAGTTAAAGAAGTTTTTTATGAAAAATTGTTTGGAACAATTTCTAAAAATAAAGAGGAACCCCTCTATTTTTTACAAGCACTCTATTTTCAAAAGCTATTCCACACCAGTAAATGCTGTCAAAATGACTAGTCAACTGTCAATTGTACCAATACAGTAGGAACTAACTGTCACCTTTTAAGATTATAGTAACAAGTAAAAGTGGTTACTTCTGATAAGCACACACCATTTTAATAGACAAATAACATCTATAATAATAACTAGAAACTAAACAATATAGATAATATGAAATTACACTCCAATAAAAATATTCCATTGGTACTACTATTTATGATAGGGACTATCTTTATGAGCTATGGTCAAGATAACTTGTCTTATAGAATTCCATTTGAAACGGCAAAATCTAAACTGCCACAATCTGTTATGGACACTCTAATTAATCAACTCCAAACTTGGAAGGATTACAAAATAGTACTAGAAGGACATACCGATAATATAGGTGATGCTGAATATAATCAAAATCTATCGCAAGCAAGGGTAGAAGAGATTCAATCTATTTTGGTAGAGAATGAAATTGATACAGGACGAATTGTCTTATTGGCTAGTGGTGCGACCAAACCTATTGCTACCAATGATACTCCAGAAGGAAGAGCTCAGAATAGGAGGGTAGATATATTGCTAACGACTAAAGTGATGGATGAAACGCTTGTAATCGAAAAGAAAAGAGCACTCAATGAAAAACTACAGACATTAATGAGTAAAAAGGGAATGACTCATCGTATCAATCCTAATAGGGAACAAACGATTGTAGCCAAACAAGGAACAAGAGTAACTGTCCCAGCTAACGCATTTGATGTTCCAGAGGGGGCAAAAGTCTTACTCAAAGTAACAGAAGTTTATCGTAAGTCAGATATGATATTGAATAATCTATCGACCGTCTCTAATGGACGAGCATTAGAAACAGGAGGAATGATAAAAATAGAAGCTTTTGCAGATGGTGAAGCAATAGAACTGAGAGACGGAATGGAATTAGACGTAGAGGTCCCAACAGAAGAAGTAGAAGATGAAATGCAGCTTTTTGCATCAGAAATAGCGGAAGATGGCAGTGTCAATTGGGTGCAGCCACAGCCATTGGCAAGACAAACAGTATATCAACCACCTTCTCGTTTGGATTGGTCACTAGACCGCTACAAGATGGCCTATATCCCCTTTAAAGAAGCCGAGCCTAGAGAACCTATATTCCGAAGAAAACCTAAAAAAGTTGATAGCACCGAATACTATCGATTGCTGGATCGAAAACGAGAACTGGAAGAAAATCCGTATAAGAGTTACAAACGTTACAAAACAGTGAAGGGTGTTTTGGGAAAACGTAAAGTAAAAAAATCAAATAAAGATTCTATTGCTTATCTGGATGATGTCAAACGAATGATTAAGAGTGTCGAGGGAAAGATTGGAGGTCAAATGAATAGAATACGTGAGTTACATGCAGATCACGTTATTTATCAACGTTTTTTGGAAAGGCTTAAAGAGCATGATGCTTGGGCTGCCCGAAGAGATAGCAATTATTTATTGAATCTACCTATAGCGACTAAGCATAGGAATATGCATGGGATGCAACGCTACTCAAAGGCACTTAAAGAGAAAGAGTATTACGAATACTGGTCAAAGATTTATAATACTCCGATTAAGAATAGTTACGATTATAATGAGATAGTTATGAGTGAATGGGGAGATAGTTTGTTATGCTACAAAGCAATGGCAGAAAAAGATACTGGAGCAGTGCACTTAATGGGGCGTTATAAATATGTAGAACGGTTAATGGTTGCTATTCATCAAGCAGAAACAGTAGAAGAGGCTTATATTGCTCATTGTAAATATAGAGATTATATAAAATACAAAATAAGAGCAGATGAGCTAGGAATTACCATAGAAGAAGCGATTAGGAGAGAGCAAATTGAACGAAAGTGGCAAGAAGAGTCTAGTTATCTATTCCGTACGGCAAATTTAGGAAGCTATATCAATTGTGATTTTTTCCCACGAATGGCTCCTGATGAATTACTAGTAACTGCTGAATTGGAAATTCCAGATTCTATAGGAGTGACTAAAACAATGATGGTATTTGAGAATTATAATACTGTAATGGAAGCAGACATTAATTCATATTTTCATAAATGTAGTTGGAGAAATATTCCCCTAGATGAACCTGTAAAAGTAGTATCTATTTATATGGATGAAGAAGGTCAAATGCATGTTGCAATGCAAAAGCTAAATGTACAACGATCCCTATCAGCACTCGACTATAAGCCGATGACAGAAGTGGAATTCCTTAGATTACTGTCTGGTGTCAATGATATTGTCGCTCGATAAGCACCTCTAATAGATTTTTTGAAAAGGGTACTATCATCGGTTTATGCAAGAGAAACCCATAAATATCCTATTCACCCACATCCATTATAGAATGTCTAGAAGATTCAATAAACGATTACTCATTGTTCTGTTACTATTTTTTTTCGTGAAAATTAGCAATGCTCAGACAGAAGTAAACTTTACGTTACATTTTGAAACTGCTCAGAGTGTTATTCCTGATTCCATTATGAATCAATTGTTGGTTTCTGCTAATAAATGGAAGGAGTACGATATTCTACTACAAGGACATACGGATAACATAGGTACTGCATTATCGAATCAAAAACTATCAGAAGAACGTGTACTAGAAGTAAAAGCAATTCTTATTAACCAAGGTATTGACGAAAATAGAATACAAACAAAAGCATGGGTTGAAGAGACTTTTTAAGCAACTTCGATACTGCGAATCTATACCGCTCCCTTTTTTACTAAAAACGAACCCTACACAAATTTTAACCCTAAATTTAATATGAATATTAAAACACTAGTTTTTACAGTTACATTGATTATTCTGTTTGGGAATAGCAGTACTGCCCAGTCTGATATCATCAAAAAAATATACTTTGATGTAGGAAAAAGTACCCTTTCAAATACTACTAATGAAAATGTGGAAATAGATTTAAGTCAATGCGAGGGGTATGATATCTTATTGGAAGGACACACAGACAATACAGGTTCTGGTGCCAACAATCAAAAACTATCAGAAGAACGGGTAGCGACAGTGAAAAAAATGTTATTGGAACGAGGAGTGAGGGCAGAAAGGATACAGACAAAAGCATTTGGTGCGAAAAAACCTATTGTACCCAATATAAATCCTGAAAATAAAGCTCAGAATCGTAATGTAACGATTCGTCTAGTAGAGTCAGTTGTGATGCGAACAGAACGACTGAAAAAAGAAACAGCAATCATAGACAATAAATTATTATCCTTAATAGATGAAACCAGCAACTATTATTCGATTAAGCAAAGTGACAAAGAGCAAACGATTATTGCTCAGAAAGGTACAATGATTACTATCCCTGCCAATGCGTTTAGGATAAAAGAAGGTAAAGAGCTACAAATAAAAGTCACTGAGGTATATGACAAATCTGATATGCTGTTGTATAATCTAGCAACTGTTTCTAATGGCAAACCTTTGGTCACTGGAGGAATGATAAAGGTAGAAGCATTTTCTAGAGATCAACCTGTTTCCCTTCAAGAAGGAAAATCATTACAGATTGCCGTCCCAACAGAAACACCTAATAAAGAAATGCAATTATTTGCATCAGAGATTACTTCTGATGGAAATATGAATTGGGTCACCCCTAAACCATTGGCAATACAAAACAAGAACTTTTCCACTAAAAGGTTAGATTGGAGATTGGAAGCTCCAGTTGAATACGCAAATATACCTTATCGAGGAACTTATCCAGAGTTCGACGGAAATTTGAGACCTGTGGACAGTGCCAAAATATTCAAGATTAAAATAGAGGTAGAAACTTTAGAGAACCTTGATCCCAATAGTTATAAGAACTACCGAGTTCGAAAAAATATTTTTGGAAGGAAGAAGCGAATACGCATTTATCCTGCGGAAGAAACTGCTCATGCAGCAGCTATCGAAAAAGAGGTGAACAAAAAAGAGCGTAAAATTAGTCGAGAAGAAAAGCGTATTGCTCGTTATTACAAAAACCATGAAAAATATCGGCAATACCTTACTTCAGTAGAAGAGTACAATCGTTATTGGTTCAATAAAGATAGTATTATCCGTTTGAATCTGGAGAAGGCAATAACAGTAAGAGATTTGTATTACATGAGACAGTATTCAGATCAATTGTCAGATAAAGAAGCGATAGCTGCTTGGGCAAGGGTATATGGGATGTCAGAAGAAGAATACGAGATATGGCAGTGGACCAAGTTTGATCTAGAAAAAGATGAAAAACTTTATCAAAAAGCAATGGCTGAAAAAGATACTTTAGCCTTCAATCTTTTTCAAACAAAATTATATACCGAAAAATTTGCAAAAGCATTGTATCAAACAGAATCTTTGGAAGAAGCTTATATCGCCCATCTCAAATATAAGAATCGAGAAAAGTATAGGCTTCAAGCTGCTGAACAAGGAATAACTGTAGAAGAACTTATTGGTAGAGAATTGGCAGAGCAAGAATTGCGTAATCGAATGGCGTATACTTTTCAGATGTCACAGCTAGGGGAATTTGTGAACTGTGATTATTTCTTACGTACTCCTAACGAGAATTTATTAGCTCATACAGAACTGGACGTACCACTTGAAGCTGGAGTGACTCGCACAATGATGGTATTTAAAAACCATAAGATCATAATGGGAGCAGCACAAAGATATAATAAGACTCGTAATGTATGTATATGGGCCAATATCCCTGTGAATGAACCTGTTAAAATTATTTCAGTTTATTTGAATAAAAAACAAGAATTGCAAGTGTCCATTCGTTCTAAAAAGGCAACTCGTAATATGGGAACAGTAGGAGATTATAAACCAATGAGCGATCAAGAATTTTTAGTAGCTTTGCAACAAATGAACTAGAAACTAGGTTGTGATAGTCGTTAGTAGGCTTCATATCAAATAACAAATTCATAGAGCGTAACTTAGACAATTGTTTAGGTTACGCTTTTTCGTCTATTTGCACTATTTTTGAGAGAAGTAGAAAAGAAAACGAATTAAGAAATTTAAATGAAAATATGAATCTTAGACCATTACTATTAACGACCTTATATTTAATTTTTGTACCAACACTATTGTTCGCCCAAAAAAAAGAATTAGCAGCAGCCAATGCTGCTTATAAAATAGGCGATTATTATACTGCCGCACACAATTATAGAGCAGCATTGACGAGTTCACAATTAAAATTAGATGGTGCCAAATTAGCAGAGGCACAACATAAGTATGCTGAAGCTAGTCGCAAAACCTTCAATTACGATCGGGCAGAAGAATACTATGGAAAGGTAAGTGTTAGCAAATACGCAGACAAATATCCTGCGGTAGATTATTATTATGCTATAGCACTCAAACGGAATGGCAAATATAAAGCAGCAATAACTATTTTTAAGAAATTTCAAGCTATTCAGACGAAAGATAAAGAGGTACTTCGTTTACAAGGAGAAGCCAGTCACGAACAGAAGGGATGTTTAGTCGCTCAGCAACTGATCGCTAATCCAGACAAAAAAATAAAAATCACTCACTTAGGAGATAATGTCAATACCAAATATTCTGATTTTTCTCCTCATTTGGTAGGAGAAGAGCTGTATTACTCCTCGCTTCGTTTCGAACGGAAGTTGACTAGAGGAAAAGTGATTGGTGGAGGGCCTGATGTGGCCCAGAATCTAGTAGGTAAAATAATGGTTTCTGAAAGGAGAGGAGAGGCACGTTTTGATCAATTGGCAAATAAGAATGTTAATATTAAATACGAAAACTCAGGAAACTCTAATGTCAATACAGATGAAAGTGTACTTTATTTTTGTAAATGTGCTCCTAATAAAGACAATAAAATGATTTGTCAGATCTATGCCAGTACCAAAGAGGAGAATGGAGAATGGGGAATAGCAGTCAAGCTACCAGAGACAATTAATACACCAACCTATACCACGACACACCCTGCTATTGGTTGGGATAGTCTTGCTCAACGAGAAATATTATATTTCGTCTCAGATCGCCCAGGAGGCAAAGGTAAAAAGGATATTTGGGCAGCAGATATCGTTTCGGAAGGACAATATAGCGAACCGTACAATTTGGGGGAAGTTATCAATACAAAAGGAGATGAAATATCACCATTTTTTCATCAAACGGCACAGACACTCTATTATAGCTCCAATTATACACCAGGTATGGGTGGATTCGATATCTTTCGTACCCAAAAAACAGCAACAGGTTTTGACCCGCCTCAAAATATAGGCATTCCGCTTAATAGTGCTGCCAATGATTTGTATTTCATTATTAATAAAGGAGATACTACTGGCTTCTTCTCTAGCAACCGTCCAGGGTCTACTATCCTAACAGGAGAAGCCTGTTGTAATGATATCTATGGGCTTAGTCTTCCTATACTACCTACGGAAGAGTCCGAGCTTCAAGAAGAAATAGTTGCCATAGCAGAAAATCCAGAAATAGAAGAAGAACGTAAAGAACAAGTTGTCATAAAGGATGAACCTGTGGTCGAACCTGAGCTTCCTGATGAAACACCAGTTATAACACAACAGGAACAAAAAACACTAGAACAACTTAATCGCTTATTGCCATTATCACTTTATTTTCACAACAACGAACCAAGAGACAATCAAACAGCCTACTCTAGTACCTATTATAAGTATGAGAAAATGAAAGGAACCTATCAGAAGGAGCATGTTCCCCAATACAATAAATCGATACAAGATCAAATTTCTGATAAAATAGAAGACTTTTTTGTAACCGACCTGACAGCTAATTACAATAAGATGAATGAATTTTTTGATGAACTCATTATTGCAGCTGAAAATGGATTTGAATTAGAAATAGGAATACAGGGCTTTACTTCACCACGTGCTTCAGTTGCTTACAATAAGCTTTTAGCGGGCAAAAGAATTGCATCAGTCAAAATAGATATGCTTAACTATAAAGGAGGCGTATTGAAAAAATACCTAGAAGAAGGCAAACTAATAATTAAAGAACTTCCATTAGGAGAGGGTAAGGCAGCCATTGGAGTGAGTGATGATATTGATGATCCTCGAAATTCTATTTATTCTGTAGAAGCAGCTAGTCAACGTAAAGTTAACTTTACTGTAGTAGAGATGCAGCAGGATTAAGTAATGGCACAAAAATAACCGTAGTATGAAAAAATAGCTAATTTGGATTAGTTGGAGGGATGAACGAGTGAATCCCTAAGGATAAATGTATAGAATACATTTAACAAAATAAACCACTAGTGGGTAACGTAGCTTTAGCGGGTCTTGATTCAATGATCCTCACGGACGTGACGGGGGAGCTAAAGTGAGGCTTTTTAACGAACAAAGGGTCAAAATTAGATTCTTTGCAGTACGGAAACATTTGTAAGATTACTTAAGATAGATAGAGGGGCGTGCGGGCGTTACGTACATAGGCTCGCTATTCGCTCGGCTACTCTACGCAAGCTAGGAGTATCTCGTACTGCGTACGACCTATTCCCATCACTCACGCGACCAATAGTTGGGATTTTTATGCATTTAGAAAAAAAAAGCAGTGGTCAACTAGTTGATAATCAATGAATTATTGCTTAGTAGGGTATGGGTGGTAGAATTCTAATGAAAATAAATTTGGAGAAACGAAAAAGAGCCGTATCTTTGCAGTCGCCTTTACA
>CAYOJF010000031.1:0-49650 GCA_964404215.1 uncultured Aureispira sp.
ATGGAAGGGATGGATGTAGAAGATGTTGTGAAAGACATTATTGCTAAGGTTGAAGTACCTAGATAATTTTTTGCTTAGCAAATATTGAAGGCGATAGAAGTACTACTTCTATCGCCTTTTTTTAGTACTTTTACACTATGTTCAAAAAATGGTTAACACGAAAGGAAAAAACAGTAGAGCGTTCAACACCTGCTCCTCTAAAAGAGGGAGTTGATTTTTATATTGAGAATGGATATTATGTGTTTACAGCAGTCTAT
This sequence comes from uncultured Aureispira sp., assembly GCA_964404215.1. Classification (GTDB taxonomy): domain Bacteria; phylum Bacteroidota; class Bacteroidia; order Chitinophagales; family Saprospiraceae; genus Aureispira. The sequence goes on from CAYOJF010000031.1 coordinate 258, forward strand.
TTGACGAATAGGGGATATTGCTGTGGTAATGGATGTCGACATTGTCCATATAGAGGCAATAATCGACCTGAAAATGTTGGAAAGTCCTAGAAGTTCCGATAAATAGTACTTTTTTTGACAAAAAACAAATAACTTTTTTGAATTATGCGAAAAGTTCTTACCTTTGCATTCGCTAAAAGTGCACCCTATTGCGGTAGGGTGAGTAAATATTACAAGTAATAATTGAAGAAAAAACTGGATTAAATGCCAACAATAAACCAATTAGTCAGAAAGGGAAGAAAAGTTATCAAGGAAGCTTCAAAAGCTAGAGCCTTGGACTCTTGCCCACAAAAACGTGGAGTATGTACTCGTGTATATACTACTACACCAAAGAAACCAAACTCTGCACTACGTAAAGTTGCAAAAGTACGTTTGACTAACGGACTTGAAGTAATTTGTTATATACCAGGTGAAGGTCACAACTTACAAGAACACTCTATCGTACTAGTACGTGGTGGTCGTGTGAAAGATTTACCAGGTGTACGTTATACAATCGTTCGTGGAGCATTAGATACCGCTGGTGTCAATGATAGAAGACAAGCTCGTTCACGTTATGGAACTAAGCGTCCAAAGGCTGCTAAGAAGAAATAAGTAGCAATTAAGACTTTATTCAAAAAAGAGTGTTGATAAGACACAAAAATCGTTGATTAAGTTCCAAATTAGTTGGAGCTGAAGTTTGAGCCTAGCTCATACAACTGCTAAAATAACAAAACTAAGAGATGAGAAAGAGAAAACCAAAAGTGCGTATCATCGCACCAGATCCGCGTTATGGAGATCAACAAGTAACGCGTTTCGTTAATATGTTGATGTTGGATGGTAAAAAAAGTACTGCATTCAAAGTATTTTACCAAGCAATGGACATCATAGCGGAGAAAACAGAAGAAACTCCTCACGAAACTTTCCAGAAAGCAATCAAAAATGTAATGCCACAAGTAGAAGTACGATCTCGTCGTATTGGTGGTGCTACTTTCCAAATTCCTACCGAAATACGTCCTGATCGTCGTCTTTCTGTTGCCATGAAATGGCTCATCAAATATACTCGCCTACGTAGCGGTAAAGGTATTGCTACCAAACTAGCTGCCGAGATACTAGCTGCCTCTAAGGGAGAAGGTTCTTCTGTGAAGAAAAAAGATGACACACACAGAATGGCTGAAGCAAACAGAGCGTTTGCACACTTCGGAAGAAGAAGAACTAAAAAATAGGTAAGACCTACCCAATCAATACAATATTTCAATTCATTTATAAACTTTAAAGCCAAATACATATCATGGCAAAGAAAGATTTAAAATTCTTGCGTAACATTGGTATCGCTGCACACATTGATGCAGGTAAGACTACCACTACAGAACGAGTACTTTATTATACAGGTGTTAGCCACAAGATTGGTGAAGTACACGATGGTGGAGCTACTATGGACTGGATGGAGCAAGAGCAAGAGCGTGGTATTACCATCACTTCTGCTGCTACTAAAGCATCATGGGATTGGAAAGACCAAAAGTATGACGTAAATATTATTGATACACCTGGTCACGTAGATTTTACTGTTGAGGTAAATCGCTCATTGCGTGTATTGGATGGATTGGTATTCTTATTTTGTGCTTCAAGTGGTGTTCAGCCTCAGTCAGAAACTAACTGGCGTCTAGCGGATGGATACAAGGTGCCACGTATCGCATTTGTAAACAAGATGGATAGATTAGGAGCTAACTTCTTTGAAACTATCAAGCAAATGAAAGAAATGTTGGGAGCTAATGCAGTAGCATTACAAGTTCCTATCGGTGCAGAGGATAACTTCAAAGGAGTAGTTGATTTGATTACTAACGAAGCTATTATCTGGAACGAAGCGGATATGGGAATGACTTATGAAGTAGTTCCTATTCCTGAAGATTTAGTAGACGAAGTAGCTGCTAAAAGAGAGGAATTATTAGAAGCAGTAGCAGAGCATGATGAATCTGGTGAATTGTTGGAGAAATTCTTCGAAGATTCAGATTCTATCACAGTAGAGGAAATTAGAGAAGTTGTACGTAAAGCAGTATGTGAACTTACTATTATTCCTGTAATGTGTGGTAGTGCTTTCAAAAATAAAGGTGTACAAGCTGTACTAGATGCAGTATGTGCTTACTTGCCTTCTCCATTGGATGTAGATGCTGTAACAGGTACTAATCCAGATACGGAAGAGGAGGTAACTCGTTCTCCTAATTTTGATGAACCATTCGCAGCATTAGCATTTAAGATTGCTACAGACCCATTTGTAGGTCGTTTGGCTTTCTTCCGTGCTTACTCTGGTACATTGGATGCAGGTTCTTATGTATTGAATACTCGTTCTGGTAAGAAAGAGCGTATCTCTCGTATTTACCAAATGCACTCTAACAAACAGCAACCGTTAGATAAAGTACAAGCAGGGGATATTGCAGCAGCAGTAGGATTCAAAGATATTAGAACAGGTGATACATTATGTGACTTAGATAATCCAATCGTATTGGAATCTATGGTATTCCCAGACCCAGTTATTGGTTTGGCTATCGAACCTAAGACACAAAAAGATGTAGAGCGTTTGGGTATGGCTTTGGCTAAATTGTCAGAAGAGGATCCAACATTCCAAGCTAAATACGATGAAGATACTGCACAAACAGTTATCTCTGGTATGGGAGAGTTGCACTTAGAGATTATTGTTGATCGTCTAAAGCGTGAATTCAAAGTTGAGGTGAACCAAGGTGCTCCTCAAGTAAACTACAAAGAGGCATTAACTACTTCTGTTTCTCACCGTGAGCGTTTGAAAAAACAATCTGGTGGATCAGGTTTATTTGCTGATATGGAGTTTGAACTAGGACCAGCTGATGAAGAATTCTTAGAAAGCGATGAGTTCAAATCAGGTAAGAAAAAGCTACAGTTCAAATGGGCTATTACTGGTGGATCTATCGACAAGGCTTATGTGAATCCAATTACAAAAGGATTTGAGGCTATGATGGATAACGGTATTTTGGCTGGATATTCTATCGACAGTATGAAAGTACGTGTCTATGATGGAGGAATGCACAATGTGGATTCTAAGCCAATTGCATTTGAGCTTTGTGCTAAAGAAGGTTTCAAAGCAGCAGCTAAGAGCTGTAAGCCAGTTATTCTAGAGCCTATCATGGACTTGGAAGTAGTAACTCCTGAGGACTATATGGGTAACGTAATTGGTGACTTGAACCGTCGTCGTGGTTTGATGAAAGGTCAAGAATCTAAAGGAACAGGTGTGGTAATTAAAGCAGAAGTTCCTTTGTCTGAAATGTTTGGTTACATTACAGATCTACGTACGATTACTTCAGGACGTGCATCGTCTAGTATGGTATTCGCACGTTACTCTGCTGCTCCTAACAGTATTGCTGAAAAAGTAATTGCAGAAGCAAAAGGTGAAACAACAGCGTAAGTTGAATATAATATCAACTCCCAATCATCGATTGGGAGTTGTTTTTTAAATCTAATTATAAATTTTTTAAATCGAGGCATGAATCAGAAAATAAGAATCAAACTTCGTTCTTACGATCATAATTTGGTAGACAAGTCTACAGCTAAGATCGTTAAGACGGTGCGTAATACAGGTGCGGTCGTTGCTGGGCCGATTCCGCTGCCCACTCACAGAAAAATCTTTACTGTTCTACGTTCTCCACACGTAAACAAGAAATCTCGTGAGCAGTTCCAATTACGTACACACAAACGCCTTATCGAAATCTATAGCTCAACAGCTAAGACGATAGGTGCTTTAGAAAAATTGGAGTTACCTAGTGGGGTTAACATCCAAGTGAAATTAATGTAATTGTTCATTTGTAGATTTTACTACAATTCTTAAAACAAGAATCAAGTGGAAGGGTTAATAGGAAAAAAAATAGGAATGACCAGCATCTTTACAGAAGCTGGTGACAATCATGCCTGTACTGTAGTTGAAGTTGGACCTTGTGTAGTAACACAAAAGAAAACTATCGAAACAGATGGCTATGATGCATTGCAATTAGGATATGGTGAGCGTAAAGCAAAGCATACTTCTAAGTCGCTAAAAGGGCATTTTGCAAATGCTAACACAACGCCAAAAACAAAATTGGCTGAGTTTCGTGAATTTTATGCAGAAAAAGATTTAGGAGAAGAAATTACTGCTGCTGAGGTATTCGCTGAAGGCGAGACAGTTGCTGTAACAGGAACTTCTAAAGGTAAAGGTTTTCAAGGGGTAGTAAAACGTCACGGATTTGGTGGTGTTGGTCAAGCTACTCACGGACAGCATAACCGTCAACGTGCCCCTGGTGCGATTGGTGCTTGTTCTTACCCTGCAAAAGTATTCAAAGGAATGAAAATGGCAGGACGTATGGGAGGAAAGAAGGTGACAACAAAAGGACTTGAGGTTCTGAAGGTCTTCCCTGAAAAAAACCTATTGCTAATCAAAGGAGCTATCCCTGGACATAGAGGTGGTTTCGTAATTGTGAAGAAATAGTCATGAAACTGAACGTATTTAATATAAATGGAGAAAATCTCGGTAGAGAGATTGAATTGCCGGAGAATGTATTCGGTCTAGAACTAAACGAAAAGCACGATCACGTAGTGTACCTAGCAGTAAAGCAGTATTTGGCTGCTCAGCGTCAAGGAACACACAAAGCGAAAGGACGTGCAGAAATCCAAGGTTCTACTAGAAAAATTAAGAAACAGAAAGGTACTGGTACTGCTCGTGCAGGTAGTTTAAAGAACCCTCTTTTTAGAGGTGGTGGACGTGTATTCGGCCCTCAACCAAGAAACTATGGTATCCGTCTGAACAAAAAGGTTAAGCAATTGGCTCGTCGTGCTGTATTGTCTTCAAAAGCTCAAGAAGGTTCTATTATCGTAGTAGAAGACTTTACTTTTGATGCTCCTAAAACTAAAAACTATATCAATTTATTGAATAGCTTGAAAGTAGGAGATAAGCAATTGGCTGATACAAAGAGTTTGTTGGTATTAGATGCTCCAGAAGCATTAGTAGCTCCAACAAAACCATCTTTGCCAAGAAAGCCAAGAGGTGCTAAAAATAAAGCACGTTACGCACAGGATATGGAAAACTATTCTGCGGCACTAAAACAATACAAAGAAGACAAAAAAGCATACGATGCATCTATTGATGCTCACACTGACAAGTCAGATAATGCTTATGGAAATATTGTATTGTCTAGTCGTAATCTTAAGAATGCAAAAGTTGCAGACGCAAGATTGCTTAATGTGTATGAAATCATGAATGCAAACTGTTTAGTACTTTCTGAAAGTGCTGCTAACAGACTTGCTGAAATGCTTGCTTAAAATATCAAAACAAAGTATTAAAATGGCTAAGAAGAATATTGTAATCAAGCCTATCTTAAGCGAAAAAACAACAGCATTGGCTGGAAATCCATTATTGAACCAATACACTTTTCAGGTACTCAAAAAAGCAAATAAGCTTGAGATCAAAAAAGCAGTAGAGGAACAATTTGGGGTAACTGTCCTTTCAGTAAATACTTCTATCCGTCCAGGAAAGAGTAGATCAAGAGTAGTAAAAGGTCGTCAAACAAGAGGACAAACTACTCCTATCAAGAAAGCTATTGTGACAATCGCAGAAGGAGAGTCTATCGACGGATTCTACGGAGATGATTTGCTTGACGAAATAGAAGTACTAGATGACGATACTGCTGTAGAAGCATAGTCGCTAGATACAAGAGAAAGAAAATTATTTATTAACTATAGTCGCGAAACTGATAAATTCGTAAATTGAGATGCCAGTAAGAAAGTTTAATCCGATTACGCCTGGGACTAGAAACCGTGTTGCAAATACATTTGCAGAGGTTACTACGGACAAACCAGAAAAGAGTTTGCTTGCTAAATTAAGTAAGTCAGGTGGTAGGAACAGCGAAGGACATAGAACAGTACGTTACAAAGGTGGGGGACACAAACGTCGCTATCGTATTATTGATTTCAAACGTTTGAAAGATAATATCCCAGCTAAAGTAAAGAGTATTGAGTATGATCCTAACCGTACAGCGTTTATTGCACTACTTGTGTATGCTGATGGTGAAAAAAGATATATTGTAGCACCTAATGGTCTAACCGTTGGAGATACAGTAGTATCAGGAACAGGTATTGCACCTGATTTGGGAAATACAATGCCATTGGGAGAAATGCCACTAGGTACTAAAGTACACAATATCGAAACACGTCCTGGTAAAGGTGGTGTATTGGTAAGAAGTGCTGGTGCTGGTGCAGAATTGACCGGTAAAGATGGTAAGTATGTTATTATTAAGCTACCTTCAAGTGAGACTCGTCTGATCTTGGCTGCTTGCCGTGCAACAGTCGGTGAAGTATCTAACAAAGACCATGGTCTAGAAGTAGTAGGAAAAGCTGGTCGTAGCCGTTGGTTAGGGAAGCGTCCTAGAGTACGTGGTGTAGCGATGAACCCTGTAGATCACCCAATGGGTGGTGGTGAAGGTAGAGCCTCTGGAGGACACCCTCGCTCTCGTACAGGTATTATGGCTAAAGGTCAAAAAACTAGAAAGCCTAAGAAGTACTCTAATAAGTTCATTATCACTAGAAGAAAAACTAAGCAAAAATAATAATAGATGGCACGTTCATTAAAAAAAGGGCCTTACGTATTTCACAAATTATTGAGTAAAGTACTAAAGGCAAAAGAGACTAAAAAGAAAACAGTAATTAAGACCTGGTCTCGCTCTTCTATGATCATTCCGTTGATGGTTGGAGAAACGATTGCTGTTCATAATGGAAAAACTTTTGTTCCTGTTTTTGTTACGGAAAATATGGTTGGACACAAACTCGGTGAGTTCTCTCCAACACGTACGTATAGAGGACACTCAGGGAATAGAAAGAAATAATAAACAATAGCAAAGTACATATAAGTTATGGAACAAAATAATGAATTTGTAACGGCTGTTGCGAGATTGAAAGGGTGCGGAATGTCTGCACGCAAAATGCGTCTAGCTGCTGATATCATCCGTGGAGAGGATGTAGAAAAAGCATTAGGAATCTTAAAATACACTAAAAAAGAGGCTGCCTCTTGGTTAGAAAAATTGTTGACTTCAGCAATTGCTAACTGGAGTGTATTGACAGGAGAAGAAGCGGATGATTATAATCTAAAAGTTTCGGCTATTTGGGTTGATCAAGCTCCTCAACTAAAGCGTTTCCGTCCAGCACCACACGGTCGTGCACACCGTATTCGCAAACACTCTTGCCACGTAACTCTTCAAGTTACTAACACCGAAGGTGTAACAGTAACAGCTGAAGAAGAGTACGAAGAAGCTGAATTAGAAGAAACTGAATAATAAATAGAAGCATAACACAAATATTATGGGACAAAAGACAAATCCTATTGGCAATCGTTTAGGCATTGTTCGTGGTTGGGATTCATATTGGTTTAGCCCTTCCAATAAGTACGGAGAGTATGTAGTGGGTGATGAAAAAATCCGCCGTTACTTGAAAGTACGTGTTGATAAAGGTGGTATTGCTCGTATTGTTATTGAGCGTACACTAAAGCGTATTACAGTTACTATCCATACTTCAAGACCTGGTATTATTATCGGTAAAGGTGGACAGGAAGTAGACAAAATTCGCGAAGAGTTGAAGTCTTTGACTGGAAGTGAAGTTCAGATCAACATTGTTGAGATTCGCAAGCCTGAGTTAAGTGCTCAGATTGTAGGAGAAACTATCGCTAAGCAGATTGAAGCTCGTATCAATTATCGTAAGGCTATCAAAATGTCGATTCAATCTACTATGCGTGTAGGTGCAGAAGGAATCAAAGTTCGTATTTCAGGTCGTTTGAATGGTGCCGATATGGCTCGTTCTGAGGAGTATAAGCAAGGAAGAAGTCCTTTGCATACATTCCGTGCAGATGTTGATTACGCTTTGGTAGAAGCACTTACTGTTTATGGTAAAATTGGTATCAAGGTTTGGTTGTGTCGTGGAGAAATCTTTGAAAAAGTAGATCTATTCTCTTCTGACAACGTCAAGCGAGATAAGAAAGGCGGAAAAGGTCGCACAGGTGATCGCAGACGCGGTGGTAACTCTGATAGAGGTAACAACCGTAGAAGAAAAAAATAAAAAAAATAAAGGAGAATTGAAAAAGCATAATTTTTTTCATATCTTCGCACTCGCTTTGAATGTACACGTTTTTAAAAATTTGTTTATTCAAAGTGAGTGTAATTTGTTGTATATAATTAACTAACAAGAAATGTTACAGCCAAAAAAAACGAAGTATCGCAAACAACAGAAGGGGCGTGTGAAAGGTTTGGCTCACAAAGGTTCAAAGATTTCTTTTGGAACTTTTGGGATCAAAACATTGGAGACTGCTTGGATTACAAGTCGCCAAATAGAAGCAGCACGTATTGCTATGACTCGTTATATGAAACGTGAAGGTAAGGTGTGGATTCGCATATTCCCAGATAAACCTGTTACAAAGAAGCCTCTAGAGGTACGTATGGGTAAGGGTAAAGGTGGATTGTCACATTATGTGGCAACAATCAAGCCAGGTCGTGTTCTTTTTGAACTTGATGGTGTACCTAGAGAAGTTGCAGAAGAGGCATTGCGCTTAGCTGCTCAAAAACTTCCTGTCAAAACTAAATTTGCGGTTCGTACAGACTATGTCGAAGCATAACACTTAAACTTATTTTAGTAAGATGACTAAATTAAAATTAGATGGCTTAAGTGTAGAAGATTTAAACACGGAGTTGGATAAAGCAGAAGAGCAATATCAAACTATGACGTTCAATAACGCCGTGGGGAATCTTGAGAACACATCAGAACTGAAAGTAGTGAGACGTAATATCGCACGTATCAAGACGCAGTTAAGAGCCCAAGAGCTAGAAGGATCAACTCAAAAAAGAGACAAGATTCAAACTAGAAGAAGATTAGCAAAAAAAATTAAAAAGTAATTTAAATCAATTTCCGCAATGGAAGGAGTAAAAAGAAACCTGCGTAAGCAGCGTACGGGCGTGGTTACTAGTAACAAGATGGACAAAACTGTTACAGTATCTATCGAGCGTAAAGTAAAGCACCCTATCTACGGTAAGACCGTGAAGAAGTCTAAGAAATTCTTAGCTCACGACGAGTCTAATAGCTGTAATATAGGTGATACTGTACGTATCATGGAAACGAGACCACTTAGTAAGCGTAAGCGTTGGAGATTAGTAGAAATTATAGAACGTGCCAAATAATTCATTGTAATTATGATACAACAAGAAAGTAGATTAAGAGTTGCGGACAATTCTGGAGCAAAAGAAGTACTTTGTATAAAAGTATTGGGTGGTTCTAAAAGACGTTACGCATCAATAGGAGATATTATAGTAGTAACTGTAAAAGATGCTTCTCCTGGAGGAATTAAAAAAGGAACTGTTTCAAAAGCAGTTATCGTTAGAACAAAAAAAGAGATTCGCAGAAAAGATGGATCTTATATTAGGTTTGATGATAATGCGGTAGTATTATTGAGTGCTAGTGAAGAGCCTCGTGGTACACGTATTTTTGGACCAGTTGCTCGTGAGTTACGTGAGCGTGATTTCATGAGAATTATTTCATTAGCACCAGAAGTACTGTAATAAGCATGAAAAAGAATAACATTAAAAGTCATATCAAAAAGGGCGATAAAGTAGTCGTTCTTTCTGGTGATAGCAAAGGAGAACAAGGGGTTGTACAAAAAGTATTTCCGGCTGAATACCGTGCTATCGTAGAAGGCGTTAACTTAGTTAAACGCCACGTACGTCCTACTGCAGAACAGCCAGGAGGTATCAATGAAAAAGAAGCGGCAATTCATATCTCAAATCTTATGTTAGTAGACGAAAACGGAGTCGCTAGCAAGATTAGAAGAGAAAAGAGAGATGGAAAGACGGTTCGTGTATCTAAAAAAACACAAGAGGTAATTTAGAATGAAATATCAACCAAGATTAAAGACAAAATATAGAGGAGAAATTGTCCAGCAAATGATGGATAAATTTAACTACTCTTCTATAATGGAGGTGCCTAAGTTGACTAAAATTTGTGTCAATCAAGGTGTCGGTCAGGCAACGTCTGACAAAAAGATGGTAGATACTGCTGTAGAAGAGTTGACTATGATCACTGGACAAAGAGCAGTAAAGACTAAAGCAAAGAAATCTATCTCTAACTTTAAGTTGAGAGAAGGTATGCCTATTGGAGCTAGAGTTACACTACGCCAAAACACTATGTACGATTTTTTAGATCGTTTGGTTTCTATCGCACTACCTCGTGTACGTGACTTTAGAGGTATCAATGACAGAAGTTTTGATGGTAGAGGTAACTATACATTAGGAATTACAGAGCAAATTATCTTTCCAGAAATCGATTTGGACAAGATTCCTCGTATTACAGGTATGGATATCACTTTCGTGACTACTGCCAAGACAGACGAAGAAGCTCTAGAATTACTTAAATTGTTAGGCATGCCTTTCAAAAACCAATAATACAAAATAACCATGGCTAGAAAAGCAGTTATAGCAAGAGAAAAGAAAAGAGAAAGACTAGTAGCAAAGTATGCTGACTTACGTGCTGAATTGAAAGCAAAAGGTGATTATGATGCCTTAGATAAATTGCCTAAAAATTCATCAAAAGTAAGATTGCACAACCGTTGTCAATTGACTGGTCGTCCAAAAGGTTACATGCGTCACTTTGGTGTATCACGTGTTACTTTTAGAGAAATGGCTCTTAAAGGTCTTATTCCTGGAATTACTAAAGCAAGTTGGTAGTCAATTAAGTACTATCGTTGTTTTGTACAGGTATAAGCGTAAAAATAATATTAGAATCTCTAAAAGAGAGATTTGTTTTTTGAAATCTAATTTTTGAATCAGTGATTACATCTTTCTCAGAGATAATAATCACGATTAAAATGTAAAGTATGGCACTTACAGATCCTATTGCGGATTACCTAACTCGTATTCGCAATGCTCAGATGGCTGGACACCGTATGGTAGAAATCCCAGCATCAAATCTGAAAAAAAGTATAACAGAAATCCTTTATGATCAAGGATATATTCTGAAGTATAAGTTTAATGAAACTGCCAATAAGCAAGGCTCTATCATGATAGCTTTGAAATATGACAGAGAAACTAAAAAGCCTGTTATACAAAAGCTAAAAAGAGTTTCAAGACCTGGCTTGAGACATTACGTAAAGTCTACCGAGCTACCAAGTGTAATTAATGGCTTGGGAACTGCTGTAATTTCTACTTCAAAAGGAGTAGTAACCGATAAAACAGCAAGAAAAGAAAATGTTGGTGGAGAAGTATTATTCTACATTTACTAAACAATTAGTAAGTTGTAAAGTACTACAATCAATTCAGTAGATTTTTAAAATAAAAGATAATGTCAAGAATAGGTAAAGCTCCAATCAGTATTTTAAATGGAGTAAAAGTTAGTGTTGACAATAACTTGGTTACGGTAACAGGTCCTAAAGGAGAATTGAAACAAATAATCAATTCTGATGGAATTACTGTTAAAGTAGAAGAAAATCAAGTAATTGTTGAGAGAGCGACGGAACAAAAACGTCACAAAGCCATGCATGGTCTGTATCGCCAGCTTATAAACAATATGATACAAGGAGTAACTACAGGTGTTACAATTGAATTAGAACTATATGGTGTTGGTTACCGTGCTAATAACACTGGTCAACTATTAGAATTACAATTAGGTTATTCTCACCCTGTTATGTTTATGGTTCCTGATGATGTCAAAGTAGAAACTAAGATGGATAAAGGTAAGCCACCACGTATTACTTTGACTAGTATTGACAAACAGCTGGTTGGACAAGTAGCTGCTAAAATTCGTGCTTTCCGTAAAACTGAACCTTACAAAGGTAAAGGTGTCAGATTCTTAGGAGAGGAAATCAGAAGAAAAGCAGGTAAAACAGCCGCTAAATAGTAGATAATAATTCTCTAAAAGATATATTATATAATCATGGGATCTAAAACAATATCTCGTCGTAGAAAGATTCAAAGACGAGTCAGAAAAAAAATAAAAGGAACTGCAGTAAGACCGAGATTATCTGTCTTCAGAAGTAATAAAGGCATTTATGCTCAAGTTATTGATGACAATGCAGGATCAACACTTGTTGCGGCTTCTTACAAAGAGGTAGAAGCAGGAAGTAAAATAGAAGTAGCAGGAGCAGTAGGTAAACTAATTGCTCAGCGTGCTATGGATGCAGGTATCACTACTGTGGTATTTGACAGAAGTGGATACTTATATCACGGTCGTATCAAAGCATTAGCAGAAGGTGCTCGTGGAGAAAAAAAAGAAGACGGAACTAACGAATTGCTACAATTCTAAATCTTAATAAAATGGCTAAGAAGAAAAATAATAGAGTAAAACCTGCCGAGAATGAATTGAAAGAAAAGCTTGTTACGTTGAACCGTGTAGCTAAAGTTACAAAAGGTGGACGTACATTTAGTTTTGCAGCAATTGTTGTGGTTGGTGATGGTGAGGGTACTATTGGTCACGGTCTTGGAAAAGCACGTGAAGTAGCTAGTGCAATTACAAAAGCAGTTGATGATGCTAAAAAAGGCTTAATCAAGGTTCCTATCTATAAAGGAACAATTCCTCATGCTCAGCATGGTAAATACGGTGCAGGTAAGGTTTTAATCAAACCTGCTGCTGATGGTACTGGTGTAATTGCAGGTGGTGCTATGCGTGCTGTATTAGAAGTTGCTGGAGTACAAAATGTACTAGCAAAATCATTGGGAACTTCAAATCCGCACAACGTAGTAAAAGCTACTGTTGATGCATTGAGCAAATTGCGTTCTCCTTTAGAGGTTTCTCGTATGAGAGGAATTTCTTTGGATAAAGTTTTTAATGGTTAAAAGTAAAAATAACTAAGAAAATGGCTAAGATTAAACTTACTCAGGTAAAGAGTGTTATTGATCGTCCAAAACGTCAGAAAGATACAATGTATGCTTTAGGACTTCGTAAAATGAACCAAACAGTAGAGCACGAGGCAACTCCTCAGCTTCTCGGAATGGTGGACAAAGTAAAACACCTTCTAAAAATAGAGGATTAATAATATTACCTCTGTTCTTTTATTAAAAACAAAGCGTCTCTTAGAGACGAATTACAAATAGTTTTTCGAAAATGAAACTACATAATCTAAAACCAGCAGCAGGATCTACAAAGAGTAGAAAACGTATCGCTAGAGGTGTAGGAGCTGGTACAGGTCGTACAGCTACTCGCGGACACAAAGGTGCTAAATCTCGCTCTGGATACTCTCAAAAAAGAGCATTCGAAGGTGGACAAATGCCACTTCAAATGCGTATACCAAAAAGAGGATTTAAAAATACTCATCGTAGGTATAAATCTTCTAGACCAAATGCATTCAAAGCTGTTAGCTTAGAGCAAATCGCTTCTTTCGTAGAAAAAAATAACTTGAGCGAAATTACTCCAGCAAACTTGAATGACCTAGGTTTGGTGACAAAACCTTATAAAGTATTAGGTGGTAACAGTATTGATAAAGCAGTTGAAGTAACTGCGGCTCGATTCTCTTCTTCAGCTAAGAAGGCAATTACGGCAGCAGGAGGAAAGGCATATCTTTCTTTTACGTTGAATTCACTGCAAGGTATTGCGGATGCAGCTGGTGTCGACAAAATTGACCTAGCACTAATTCGCCAATATTTTGATCATGTTGGAGAAGATGATCTAATCCATGTTGTATTGGATGGAGGTATTTCTCAAAAATTGAACTTAGAGGTAAATAAAATATCTGACGAAGCTAAATCACTAGTAGAATCTCTTGGAGGTTCTGTGACATTGGCTTAATTAGTAAGAATTGAAATGGAAAAGTAATACACTTTTCCATTTCAATTCATTAGTTTTATCTCGAACAATCCATATATTAAGTATAATGAAGACTTTTATACAAAAAATCAAAGAGATTAACTCTGTTGAACAATTAAGGAACAGAATTCTACTAACCCTAGGATTTCTGGCTATTTATCGTTTAGGGAGTTTTATCATTTTGCCAGGTATCAATACTGATGCATTAAATGCGGCATTAGGAGGCGATTCTGCTGAAGGTTTATTAGGTTTACTAAACACCTTTACAGGAGGTGCATTTTTCTCTGCTGCGGTTTTCGCATTAGGGATCATGCCATATATTTCGGCTTCTATTATTGTACAGTTACTTGGCTTTGCTGTGCCTTATTTTCAAAAACTTCAACAAGATGGAGAAAATGGACAGCGTAAGTTGAATCAAATAACAAGAGTAATTACTATTGCAATTACAATTGTACAGGGATCAACTTATTTAACATTCTTAAGTAGCTATGATGGAGTTATTTTATCTAGTATTCCTCCGACTATTTTCTGGCTTTCGAATATCATCATCTTAACAGCAGGTACTATATTCTGTATGTGGTTAGGAGAGCGTATTACAGACAAAGGAGTTGGTAATGGAATCTCTCTATTGATTACAGCAGGTATTATTGCTGCTTTGCCAGGGGCTTTCGTTTCAGAATTCAACCTTAAATTAGTAGCACCAGGTGGATTGTTTTTATTCATCTTGGAAATGGCTCTTTTTGTAGGAGTTGTAATGGTTTGTGTTGCGTTAGTTCAGGCAGTTCGTAAGATTAAAATCCAATTTACTAAGCATATGCTTGGTAGAAGTAACTTGAGTGGTTTATCTGGAGAAAGAGACTATTTACCAATCAAATTGAATGCAGCTGGTGTAATGCCAATTATTTTTGCACAGGCTTTAATGTTTGTTCCAGGAGCAATCGCTCAGGGAGTAGGTAGTGAAGGGGGATTTTGGGCAAAGATGGCTGACTTTACAACTTTACCTTACAATATCGTATTTTTCTTGTTAGTAGTAATCTTTACATATGTTTATACTGCATTGATTATTAATCCACAGCAATATGCGGATCACTTGAAAAGACAAAATGCTTTTATTCCAAATGTACAGCAAGGTGCTGATACAGCAGAATATATTGATGAGGTAACAACAAGAGTTACATTACCAGGAGCAATTGCATTAGGACTTATTTCTATTTTGCCAGGTATTGCAGCAGCTACTATCTGTCAGGGGAATGTTGGGTTTGCCATCTTTTATGGAGGTACATCTTTACTGATTTTGGTAGCAGTAGTATTGGATACTATTCAGCAAGTAGATAGTCATTTATCAATGCATGGATATGATTCTAGTGCACAACAAAACGATAGAGTTCGCCGAAAAGCAACTGATGATGTCTTAGAATAGGCACTGGCTAAAGAATAAATTACAAAATATTATACTTTTTAAAATAAAATTTGGATATTTGCAGTCCGAAATTTGAATCTATGGCGAAGCAGGAATTAATCAGACAAGACGGTACTATTACAGAAGCATTATCAAATGCAATGTTCCGTGTGAAACTAGAAAATGAGCATATTATTATCGCTACTATTTCTGGAAAAATGAGAATGAACTACATTAGAATTTTACCAGGTGATAAGGTAGCAGTAGAAATGTCTCCATATGATTTGACTAGAGGACGAATAATCTATCGATACAAATAAACATTCATTATGAAAGTAAGACCATCAATCAAAAAGCGTTCAGTTGATTGTAAAATCGTACGCAGAAAAGGTAAATTATATATTATCAACAAAAAAAATCCTAAGTTCAAGCAACGTCAAGGATAATTAAAGAAGTTAAAATTCAATAAATAATATGGCTCGTATTGCAGGGGTAGATTTACCCAAAAATAAGAGAGGTGTAATTGGCTTGACTTACATTTTTGGTATTGGTGCTACATCTTCTAAGGAAATCTTAGAAAAAGCAGGTGTAGACGAAAGTACTAAAATCAGGGATTGGTCAGATAATAACATCAAAGATATTCGTAGAATCCTAGGCGATGATTACAAAGTCGAAGGGGAGCTACGTTCAGAAGTTCAACTTAATATCAAGCGTCTAATGGACATAGCTTGTTATAGAGGACTACGTCACAGAAGAGGTTTGCCTCTACGTGGACAACGTACACAAACTAACGCACGTACTCGTAAAGGTAAGCGTAAGACTGTTGCTAACAAGAAGAAAGCAACTAAATAATATTATATCAATAAGTTCAACATGGTATTTTAACTATGGCAAAGGCAAAGAAAGTAAAAAAGAAGAACGTAAAGGTAGAAGCAAGAGGAGAGGCGCATATTCATGCATCTTTCAACAATATCATCGTAACGATGACCAATGCTTCTGGCCAAGCAATATCTTGGGGATCTGCGGGTAAAGCAGGTTTTAGAGGTTCTAAGAAAAATACACCTTATGCTGCTCAGGTAGCTGCTACTGATGCAGCAAAAGAAGCATATGATTGCGGGCTAAGAAACGTAGTAGTATACGTAAAAGGTCCTGGATCTGGTAGAGAATCTGCTATCCGTGCAATTGATGCAGCTGGTATCAAGGTATTAGCAATCAAGGATATGACTCCAGTACCACACAATGGCTGTCGTCCTCCTAAGAAGCGTAGAGTATAATCATATAATTTAATTAGGAGTGGTAGGGGATACCTTAAACTAGATCTTCTCTAACCTACTGCTTAAATGAACTGCAAATGCCTTTCTATCAATGGGATCGGTAGTTGCTAAAATTTAATAAAAAATGGCAAGGTATACAGGGCCAAAAACCAAAAAAGCAAGAGCTTTTAGTGAACCAATCTTTGGTTACGACAAATCTTACGAAAAGAAAAAATATCCTCCAGGGCAGCATGGCCCTTCTAGAAGACGTAAACAAAAGTCTGATTACGCACTTCAGTTAATGGAGAAGCAAAAAGCAAAATATACTTACGGTGTATTGGAGCGTCAGTTCCGTAGAATGTTTGAAAAAGCAAGCCGTAAATCAGGTGTAACAGGTGAAAACTTGCTACAGCTACTAGAGTCTCGTTTAGATAATGTGGTATTCCGTTTAGGAATCGCATCTTCTCGTAGAGCTGCTAGACAACTAGTTTCTCACAAACACATTGCTGTGAATGGTGTAGTAACTAATATCCCTTCTTGTACTTTACGTCCAGGTGACGTAGTAGAAGTTAGAGGGAAATCTCAAGGAATGACTGTAATTGCAGAATCGATTGCAGCTAATTCTAAAGAAGTACGCAAATTCTCTTGGTTAGAGTGGGAAGAAGGTCAAATGAGAGGTAAATTTATCGGAGTACCTACTAGAGATCAAATTCCAGAAAACATCAACGAACAGTTGATTGTAGAACTTTACTCTAAGTAATAGTTTATATAGAATACTCGTTTTTAGGACTTCAAGCTTTGAAGTCCTAAAAACGTTTTAGTAATATAATATTTAACGCTCTCCTAGATAATAAAATTCCTATGAGTTTATTAAACTTCCAGAAACCAGACAAAATCTTATTGCAAAAAGCAGATGATTTTGAAGGTCAATTTGAGTTCAAACCTTTAGAGCCAGGATTTGGACAGACTATCGGTAATTCTCTACGTAGAGTATTACTTTCTTCTTTAGAGGGATATGCTATATCTGCTATTCGTATTCGTGGTGTCGATCACGAATTTTCTTCCATCAAGGGGGTAGTAGAAGATGTAGTTGATATTATTCTAAATCTAAAACAAGTTCGTTTGAAGTGCGTCATGGATAGTGATGAGCCTATTGACTCAGAAAAAATCTATGCTACTATTAGCGGAAAAGACACTTTAACAGCAGGAGACTTAGGTAACAGTACAAATGTATTCGAAGTAACTAATCCTGATCTAGTTATCTGTCACATGGAAACATCTGTTTCTCTAGAAATAGAATTGACTGTTACTAGAGGTAGAGGATATGTTCCTGCTGAAGAAAACTTGCCAAAAGATGCTCCTATTGGATATATTCCAATCGATGCTATCTATACTCCAATCAAAAATGTAAAATATAGCGTTTCTAGTAGCCGTGTTGGTCAGCGTACTGATTATGGTAAACTAGTTATGGACATTAAGACTGATGGTACTATTCATCCTGAATATGCCATGAAAGAGGCTGCCAAGATTTTGATTCAACACTTAATGCTGATTTCTGATGAAAATATCACTTTCAGTGATGAATCTAAGAAAGAAGATAATATTGTTGATGAGCACATTTTACATATGCGTAAATTGCTCAAAACATCATTGGAAGACTTATTCTTGTCTGTTCGTGCTTATAACTGTCTTAAAGCTGCTAAAATCAATTCTTTGGCAGAACTGGTACAGTATGAAACACATGAACTATTGAAATTCAGAAACTTTGGTAAAAAGTCTTTAGTAGAAATTGAAGAGCTTTTGACAGAGAAAGGACTTTCTTTTGGAATGGACTTATCTAAGTATAAATTAGATGAAGAGTAAGCTTAGCTTGTTGAAATAAATATATAATAATTATAACATATTGCAGTAACGGAAAGGTTTATACCAAGTATGTGCTGTGACGTAAATCACATTAATAATGAGACACGGTAAAAAGTTTAACCACTTAAGTAGAAAAAAAGCACACCGTAAGGCTTTATTGCGTAACATGGCAATTTCATTGATTGAGCATAAACGCATTAGCACTACAATGGCAAAAGCTAGAGAATTGCGTAAGTTTATCGAACCTTTGGTAACTAGAGCTAGAAAATCTAAGTCAGTAGATACGATGAAGGATTCTTCTCACCAAATCAGAGTTATTTACAGATACCTTCAGAATAAAGAAGCTGTAAAGACACTATGCAATGAAATAGGACCTAAAGTAGGAGAGAGACCAGGTGGATATGTGCGTATTTTACGTACTGGATATCGCCAAAATGATGCAGCAGAAATGTGTATCATTGAGTTCGTTGATTTCAATACGGATGCACTAGAAGGTGAAACTAAGAAGAAAAAACGTACTCGTAGAGGTCGTCGTCGTAAGTCAGGTAACGATAATACAGCTAATGCTGTTGTTACTAACGATAACGAAGATGCAGTTGTTGAGAACAACAATGCGAGTGGAGAAGAAGAGTAAGCATTTGCTTGATTCAATACTTCAAAAATATAAAAGCTGTCCTATTTATTTAGGACAGCTTTTTTGTTGATAGGGTAGTTCTCGAAAACATATGAAACAAATAGAGTACATATTACATAAGCTGTTAGGAGAACAGTTAGATCAAAAAATTAGGCAGTATTTTATTACAGGTGCTTATAAGTCTATTCTACTACAGGCAAGCATTGCAATCATTACGTTTGTTTCTGCTTTACTGATAGCTCATATTACAGGAGATCGAGGTTTTGGGATTTATACGACAGTATTTACTTGGGTGTCGATTATTAGTGTTGGAGCTACATTAGGGCTAGATGATTTGGTACTCAAACAAATTCCCATATATAAACAAGAGGGAAAACCAACTAAGATTGGGACATTGATAAAGTGGTCCAATCAAGTTGGCTTGTTAATAGGCGTTTTGGCGGCAATTAGTTTAGTTTTATTGAGCGAATACACATCAATCGGTGGACTGTATCAATACACGGTCTATTATCAATGGGCGGCATGGTGTATTCCTTTATTTGTATTGATGCATATTAATCAAGCGGTACTTAGAGGACTGAAACTGATGTGGTGGGGACAGTTTGCCGAAAAATTAGTACAACCATTCACTTTTTTTATCTTTCTACTACTGATGTATGGGGTATACAGAAGTGAAATGACTGATTTGGAAGCAGTGATGGCTCGCACAGCTTCTTTTGTAATAACAGGACTAGTAGCCCTATTTCTTTTATATCGTTATACCAAAAGATATTATCAGAACGTCTCTCTTAAGGGAATGGTCGACAAAAAATGGCTGATTAGTTGTAGTTATTTTGCAGCAACTTCATTGTTATATATTATCAATACCAGAGTGGACATTTTATTTTTAGGGTTTTATGAAACGCCACCAGAACAGATAGCTTACTATAATGCAGCCCTAAAACTTTCTGATATTGCACTAATCCCTTTTGCTGTTCTGTATACTGTGACAGCTCCTGTCTTTTCAGAATTGTATGCAGCGAAAAAACTTAAAAAACTTCAGACTTTTTATACCAAAACGACTCGATTATCTTGTTTGTTGATTAGTTTTTTGTTGCTTTTTTTACTTTTTTTCGGTGAGTGGTGCCTAGGACTTTTTGGAGATTCGTTTCGAGTAGGATATGAAGTATTGGTTGTGTTTTGTATAGTTAAGTTCATACATGTTGCAGTTGGCCCAGCAAATTATCTGATGATGATGGTAGGGTTAGAACGAGAAGCAACATATATTCTTATCATTAGTGTTATGGTTACGCTTGGGCTACACTTTTTACTAATCCCTATCTACGGAATACTAGGGGCAGCTTATTCCAGTTTGTTAGGATTAGTTGTATTTGAAATTTTGGTCACTTATGTGACTTATCAAAAAAGAGGAATACTTCCAACAATTATAGGTAGGATTCCAAAAAAAGAATAAAAAACGTAACTTTGCACTGCCTAAAAATTAATCAAATAAACATAGGCATTATCAAAACCAAATTTGTCTGGACAAATAAGAGGATGTCTATGCAGTAGTGATAATGTCTAATTAATAGAAAGAAAAAATGGAATTAGCAATAGCAGTTGGTTTGTTGATAATAGGATTTGTCGTATTGATCAAAGGAGCAGATTTTTTGGTAGATGGAGCATCAGCTATAGCCAAACGATTTAATATTTCTGACATTATTATTGGTTTAACAATTGTTTCATTTGGAACATCTGCACCAGAGTTAGTCGTGAATATAGGAGCGGCTATGGAAGGTAACCATGCTATGATTTTTGGAAATGTACTGGGGAGTAATATCTTCAATACTTGCTTGATATTGGGTACAGCGGGACTTATTTACCCATTAGTAGTACAGCGTGCTACCGTTCGGCTAGAGCTACCTTTTTCTATATTAATTGTAGGATTTATGTATGTATTGGCCAATGATGTCTTAGTGATGGGGAGTGCTACTAATACCTTCTCAGCATTGGATGGAGGGCTTTTGTTGTTAGTCTTTGGTGGTTTCTTGGTATATATATACAAAAGTGCTACCGCTTCACTTCCAGCCCAAAGTGATGTTGCTTCCCCTAATACAAGTACTATTTTAGATGATAATTTCTCAGAGAACGCAGTAGCTGGAGTAGAAACAGATATACCAGAACCAACAGGATCTATTCTGAAAGATCTTGCTTTTGTTGTATTAGGAATGGTAGGGTTGATTTTTGGAGGTGATCTGGTCTTAGAAAACGCCAAGTTTTTGGCCAATCAATTTGGAATGTCAGATCGAGTAATAGGACTTACAGTAGTAGCAATTGGTACTTCATTGCCTGAATTGGCTACATCAGTAGTAGCTGCACTCAAAAAGAACAGTGATATTGCTGTAGGTAATGTGGTTGGTTCTAATATTTTTAATGTACTATTGGTATTGGGAGCAAGTGCTGTATTGGCACCAGCAGGTAAACCTCTAGGCTATGATGCTGCCTCTAATTTTGATATTTATTTTCTATTAGCATCTTCAGCACTTTTATTTTTATTCTTGTTTACAGGAAGTAAAGGAGCTGTTGTTAATGGGGCAAAAACTTATGTTGTAGACAAATGGCAATCAGGTGTATTACTAATAGGGGTACTAGGGTATATAGCCTATTTATTGATGAATGCAGCATAATCAATTTGAAGTACCTATCTATCAATCATATTAGAAGTTATATTGCATAGATAAGCCTAATCCATAGACTCCATGGGGAGAGACAGAGATGTTTTTCCAGTAACTACCAATTTGTTTACCATTGGCCTTGTGGATGCCATATTTGATAAAATCAAAGAGCAGTAGAAATCCTCCTTGTGCTATTAGAGAAGTGCCAAAACCTTTCCATCTGTCTTGAGTGGCTTGGTCGATATGATTGCTGCCCATTTCACGTAGCAGTACGCCCGCAGTAATATAAGTTAGGTCAAGGGCTCCATTGAGTAGAAAAATAGTTTCTGTTTGATGCTGTCGTTTTACAGTTTGTTCTAGTGTTAGTCCGATCTGCTTGTTCTTTTTGGCAAATAGTCCTGGAATACCTAACCCTAAATTGACAATATTCCAATAGACATTCATTTCATGGAAATGTTTCCATTCTCCTGTTGGTGTGGTATAGTACCCAATTGTTCCAGCAATAATATTAGTTCCTGCCCAACTGGTCAATACAATAGAGCCATTCATGGTATGTCTAAATCGTTTCGTATTGATATCGTCTAATGTCTGAGCTGATAGAGCGAAAGACATTAGTAAAAGCCCCAAAAGTATAATGAACCGAAGCATAATATGATTATTTTAGATTGAAAAACACATCCGTAGAACAACTGCATTCGAAATTAGGTTGAATAGGAGTACCAAATCTTGTCTTTTAGACTTTTATTTGGTATAATAGAACAACAACGGCAAAATTAAAAGATAGATTTAGAGAGATATGGCAAACGAATGGAATTTAAGTACGCAAAAGAGAGATATTCTAAAAGAGGAAGAGACCGCAGTAATTGTTGGTCTTATTTCGCAGAAATATACAGAGGAGCAATCGATGGAGCATCTGGCAGAATTAGAATTTCTGGCAGAGACAGCAGGAGCAAATATTCGAAAGACGTTTGTGCAGCGACTCAAACACCCTGACACTCGAACTTTCGTCGGAAAGGGTAAAGCAGAGGAAATCGAAGAATATGTCAAATTTCATGAAATTGATATGATTATATTTGATGATGACTTATCTGGTAAGCAAACCAATATGCTAGAGGAACAGATGGAATGTAAAATATTAGATCGTTCTACACTCATACTAGATATTTTTGCGAATCGTGCCCAAACAGCTCAAGCAAAAACGCAAGTTGAACTCGCTCAGATGCAATATATGCTACCAAGACTGAGAGGTATGTGGACACACCTTGAGCGTCAGAAGGGAGGAATTGGGATGCGTGGACCTGGAGAGAAAGAGATCGAAACTGATAGACGTATTGTCCGCAAGAAAATATCGCAGTTAAAAGAAAAATTGAATAAGATTGATATGCAAGCTCGTACTCGTCGAAAAAATAGGGGCGATATGATACGGGTAGCATTGGTAGGCTATACCAATGTGGGCAAATCAACTATTATGAATGTACTAGGCAAAGCCGAAGTACTCGCAGAGAATAAACTTTTTGCAACATTAGATACGACTGTCCGAAAAGTAGTCGTGGATAGGATGCCCTTTTTATTATCGGATACGGTAGGTTTTATTCGTAAACTGCCACACCACTTAGTAGAGAGTTTTAAATCGACACTAGATGAAGTAAGAGAATCTGATTTGCTTATTCATGTGATTGATATTTCTCATCCTCAACACGAAGAACATTTGGCAGTTGTACAAGAAACATTGAAAGATTTGGGCGTAGCAGATATGCCAGTACTACACATTTTCAATAAGATGGATTTATATCTTGAAAATAACCTAGATGAATTTTTGTTGGAAGAGGAAAAAGAAGGAGTAGTCCGAGAGATGAAAGATAATTGGCAAATCGAAACTAAAAATAGTGCTTGTTTTATTTCTGCTGTTACCAAAGAAGGCATGGAGGAACTGAAGGTAAGATTAAAGGATATTATTAACGAGCTTTATATCAAACGATATCCATACAAAACAAGATTTTGGTAGATATGAATAGAATCGGCAACTGCTACATCATGGTATTAATATGGCTGCTCTTCAGCTCAGTAGAGGGAGTAGCACAGCAGAAAGGACGCTATTTTGAGTTTAGTCTTCATGGAGGTCAACCAATAAAGCATCGATCTTTTATTGCCGTAGACTTATCCAATCCAAGTTTTGGAGGAGAAGTCAACTTAGAATATAAAACTTATGGAACGAAAGAGTGGCACCAACGATGTGGCTTTCCTCGTTGGGGAGTAGCATTGTCTTATCAATATTCGGGTAATCCAACACAGATGGGGAGTGCTATCGGCTTGCTCCCTAATGTGACAGTAGATTTCTTGAAAAAAGATCACTTTAGAATTTTTGGAAGACTAGGAGTCGGATTAGCGGTAATAACACACCCTTATCAGCAGACTACAAACCAAGCGAATAATGTAATTGGTTCTTATCTTAATAACCAGACTTCTCTTAGATTAGGTGCTGCTTGGCGGTTTCATCGCCAATTTGAATTGCGACCATCAGCTACCTTTACGCATTACTCGAATGCTGCATCTCAGATGCCAAATCTAGGATTGAATGTTGTTAGCTGTCAGCTTGGACTTTGCTATATGCCAAATCCAGTTGAAAAAGAGGACTATATCTTATATAAAGCAGGAGAAGCACCTGAACGAAAAAAACGTATACAGTTCTCCGCTGTAGGAACATTGGGTTTTCGAGAAATGGAAACTATAGGAGGACCCAAATATGGGGTCGCTCATACCAGTCTAGATGCAGGATTATTCGTTACTAAAAGTAATCGGCTTAAAGCAGGGGTCGAATACGACTATTTAGGGAATGTGGCTGCTTTCATGCAAAATAATGGAGGATATGAGTCGGTAGATCTGACATGGCAGGCAAGCCGTCTAACACTTTATGTAGCAGATGAAATTATGATTGGGCGATTTGCAATGTTGGCTCAAGTAGGATTTTATGTTACTCAGAACGCTTTTCAGCCTTGGTTTATGTCTATTCGATTATCAGGAAGGTACTACTTTAGAGATCCTTACCAAAATAATGTGGCTCCTTTTGTTACCATAACAATGAAATCTCACCGTATTGTAGCTGAATATTTTTCAATAGGTTTCGGAAGTACTTTTTAAGAAAAAAATATACCTTTGTTGAGCTTTTTATGTACGATTTTTCCCAAAATGGAAATTATTGTGACCATTTCTATTTGGAGACGTAATAAGAGCAACAATTTCTTAAAAATTATAACAGATATGAAAAACATTTTATTTTTATTAACGGCTATTGTATTATGTCTACCTTCGTTGTCTTATGCTCAAGATGATAAAAAAGACGAAGGTTGGAAATTTGGAGGAGGACTAGGGTTAGACTTTGCCCAGTTATTATTTATCAATCCTAAAGTAGGAGCGGGTGAAAACAGAATTGGAATCGGTGGAAATGCCAGTGTATTTGCTAATTACAAAAAGGGTAAAGTTACTTGGCTAAATAAAGCTGGTGTAGCTTTTGGCGTACAGCGTCTTGGAAATGGAGATAATGTACCATTTCAAAAACAAGTAGATGAACTACGTATTAGTAGTAATTTTAGTTATGCTATTACAGACGAAAGTCCTTTCGGATATTCACTTGGAGCTTTATTCGTATCTCAAGTAACACCAACTTACCAAGGTAACTACTTATCTAGAATTGATAAAACGGGACCGTTTCATCCGATCGCACAGTTCTTGTCACCAGCTACTATTACTATTTCTCCTGGTATATCTTTCCGTAAGGAAACAAAGTTTGGAGAATTTACGGCACAGCTATCTCCAGCTGCGATAAAAGCAATTGTAGTTGCTAACGATTCTATTGCTATGTTTGGAGGTTTACATGGTAATCCTTATTCAGAAGGAGTTACTCAACAAGAGTTCATAGATAACTGGAGAGTAACACCAACGGGGACATTAGGATCTGCTAGTGCACCAACAGGTTACTACAGTAATACTTACTTCCAATTTGGAGCATCTTTAACCGCAGGATATAAAGGTAAATTCTTTGAATATCAGGATGGGAAAAAGAAAAACCATCGTTTGCTAGTAGCTACTACAGTTAATTTGTATTCAAATTATTTGAGACTACCTCAAAATATAGATGTAGAATGGATTACTACAGTAGATGTATTCTTATTTAAAGGACTATCTATATCATTGATGACTAATTTATTCTATGATCATGATATTTTGGTACAAGTGGATAGAAATAATGACTTGAATTTAGGAGCAGCTGGAGATGGATATGAATCTACAGGACGTAGAATATCATTTATGCAGCAGTTATTAATCAAGTATAACTTCTTATTCTAGTATTTGACCCAATTTGGGAATATTAAACTCAAAAAGAAAAAGGATATTTTTTATTTAATGTGTAAAGTGTTGTTTTTTAGTGTTTTTTTTATTGGCGCGAGATTGGAAAATGATGTTATGTGTCAATAAGTGATACACACAAAAGATAAATAAAGATTTGGGTTTTAATTGGGGTGATTTAGGACTAGCGTGCATGGGAATACATGCTAGTCCATTTTTTAACCAACTGTGAGAGCAGCGAGATTAAGATTTGAATAAAAGATAAATAAAGATTTGGGTTTTAATTGGGGTGATTTAGGACTAGCGTGCATGGGAATACATGCTAGTCCATTTTTTAACCAACTGTGAGAGCAGCGAGATTAAGATTTGAATAAAAGATAAATAAAGATTTGGGTTTTAATTGGGGTGATTTAGGACTTTGCATCAACTATGATGCAAAGTCTTTTTTTTGTCTATAGTACAATTATGAAGAATAGTATTGGGGAGCCTTCCCTAAACTTGCTTACCTTTAGGCGACTAAAAGCATGTTTAAATTTATTTTAAGTAGCTACTTGATCTTGTTATCTATAGCCTTTTTAAATCCAGAAATGACGGAACTCTAGAGAGAGCTATTACACTCACTTGTGGTTCATTAGATGTTTATCTTAAAAGATATATTTCTTCATTACTCAAATAGGAGGCTCTATTAACAAGAAAATAATTTTGAACAAGCTCCAATAAGTAACTGATAAAACAAGAGCAAATGAGAAAAATAACAGCAGATTATATCTATCCTATTGATCAAGCTCCTATTAGAGAGGGAGTCGTAATTGTAGATGAATTAGGGCAGGTCTTAAAGTTGGATCAGCGTGATAATTATAAAGAGGAGGAATTAGAATACCATAAAGGGGTTATTGTACCTGGATTTATTAATACACATTGTCATTTGGAGCTTTCTCATATGAAAGGTAAAGTTCATACAGGAACAGGATTGATCCCTTTTATTACTTCTGTTGTTCAACAACGAGGGGCTGAGGAGGCTGAAATTCAAGCGGCTATTGCCACAGCTGAGGCAGAGATGATTGCAAATGGTATTGTAGCGGTAGGTGATATTTCTAATGTAGTAGATACTTTTGCTCAAAAAAACAAGGGGAATTTGAGGTATTATACCTTTGTGGAATTCTTTGATTTCTTACAAGAAGAAAATACAGCTCTTGAATTTGAAAAATACAAGGCAGTCTATGATCAACTCTTGACACCTGAAGGACACCAAAAAAGCTGTGTACCACATGCTCCATATTCAGTTTCACCAGCCTTGTTTACGGCTATCAATGATGTAAATACTAATAATCAGCAAAAAAGAACGGTTAGTATTCATAATCAAGAAACTCCTCCAGAGAATGAATTATTTATGAATAAAGCAGGAGGGTTTGTAGATTTTTATGGAGGATTTGGTATTTCTCTTGATGCTTTTGAAGCTACTAAACAACCTTCTATTTATTATGCCTTACAGTATTTGGATCCGACTCAAAAAACGTTATTTGTGCACAATACATTAACTACTGCAGCAGATATTCAAGCTGCTCAAACGTGGAGCAGTCAAGTATATTGGGCAACCTGCCCCAATGCGAATTTATATATTGAAAATGATTTGCCTAATTATCAAGCTTTTCTGGATACAGATGCTAAAGTAACGATAGGAACCGATAGCTTGACTTCCAATTGGCAGTTATGTGTATTGGATGAAATGAAAGCGATTTCGAAGTATCAATCTTACGTTCCTTTTGAAACCTTACTTCGCTGGGCGACACTCAATGGAGCAGAAGCATTGGGTTTTGAACAAGATTTGGGGAGTATTACTGTCGGTAAGCATTGTGGATTGAATTTGCTAACAAATTTGAGTCCAGCAGGTAGATTGATGTCAAATACAACGGTTAAAAAACTAGTATAAAGCTATGCAGCAATTTTATAATTACGTCTTTGCTGCTATTGGTATGTTATCAGTAGGGCAGCTATATGCACAGTCTTCTAATAACACAGCTATAGGGGATCTGAATGAACAAATACAAGTACGACAAGAGATTCGAACAGGAAGATTTGGTGGTATTCACACTAGTATGAAGCCGTTGTTTCGACAGGATGTCCGTTCGTATCAAGATAGTGTAGATCCTACCTATTGGTTAGCGAATAGACGCCGGCAGGAGCAGTATGCTTATATTCGAAATGACAATAATGATTTAGATACTGCTGTCAAGAGTAAGGAACCCTTTATGAAGTTTGTTTATCCTAATAGGGATAAATCTTTTTTATCTCACTTCTATAAGACTCCTGCTCATCTATTAGAAATTCGAAAAAAGCATTTTTATGTTAATGTTAACCCTATTATTCATGTTTCGGGAGGACTCGAACAAGTAGGAGGGCGGAGCAATATCACATTTTTGAATAGAAGAGGTGCTGCCATTAGGGGGAATATTGCCAATCGTGTTTTCTTTCATACAGATATTATAGAAACACAAGCTGTTTTTCCAGAGTACATCCAGAAGATAACGAATCGAGATAATGCCGTACCTGGTGCAGGGTTTTATAAAAAATACAATGGTGTATTTACTGCTGATTCTATCGAAAGTGGGGTCGATTATCTGTTAGCTACAGGGTATATTAGTTTTGATTTATTGAAGGAGCATATTGGGATGCAAATTGGTCATGGACAGCACTTTTTGGGAGATGGACACCGATCATTGTTTTTATCAGATTATTCACCTAACTATTTTTATGTTAAGTTCAATACAAGAGTCTGGAAATTACATTATCAAAATATTTTTGCACAGTTGACCGAAAATTATACGATTCGACAACGAGCTTTTGATTTAGCATTTGGGCGAAAATATCTTGCTGCCCACCATTTGAGTATCAATGTTTTAGATAATTTGAATATTGGTCTTTTTGAAGGAGTTATGTTCAGTAGAGGAGGACAATTTGATTTGCAATACCTCAACCCACTTATTTTTTATAGAGCCGTAGAGCAAGCTGCAGGTAGTCCAGACAATGTAATGATAGGACTCAATTGGAAATGGAACTTCTTGAGTCATTTTTCTTTTTATGGACAACTAGTATTGGATGAGTTGGCAATAGGGAGTCTGGTCCAGAATGGTTGGGGCTGGTGGGGCAATAAATTTGCGGTACAGGCAGGAGTCAAATACATTGACGCTTTTGGGGTAGATCAGCTTGATTTTCAGGCAGAGTTCAATATGGCAAGACCTTTTATCTACACTTTTAGAGATAGTTCTGCCAACTGGACGCATTATAACCAACCATTAGCTCATCCAATGGGAGCTAATTTTTATGAAATCATAGGTATTGTCAAATATCAACCTTTACCCAATTTATTTTTGAGAGGACAACTGAATTATGCGATATACGGACAAGATGAAATAAATACGAATTGGGGATCCAATGTGCATAAGTCATATAATACTAGGCAGTTGGAGAATAACAATGTAATAGGACAGGGAGTGACAACACAATTATTGATGCTTCAGTTACAAGCAAGCTATCAAATACGACACAATATGTTCTTAGATTTGGAAGTAATGTATCGGAGGGATGATGCCAACGTAGATAGCTTTGATAACAGTACCGTATGGATGAACCTAGGATTTAGGTGGAATATTACTAGTAGGCAATATGATTGGTAGTATTTAGAGGTCATTTTAGAGATATTGGATAAATATTTGTGCAAAAAAGCTTGCTAGAAGATTGTTTTTCTAGTAAGCTTTTTTGATCGCATGACAGATGGTTAGACAAACGTAATCATAAAACAAAATGAATAATGAATAGATTGTATATACTCATCATAGTAAGCCTGTTTTTTTGTACAATGACAGTAGGGCAGGAGTTGTCATATGTTCCAAAACAAGTATTAGTGGAGTTCCATCAACCGATAAAGGGTAAAGAAATGATAGATATTCTATCTGATGCAAAAACACTAAATATCGAATGGAAAGATCAAGAGAAGCTGAGTCCATCGTTATCTATTTGGCAGTTGAATTATGATGGAGCTGTGTCTGAGCAAGTAGTCTTGGAGTGGTTACGTCATCAACCTAATATTAAGACGGCACAACTGAACCATTATGTAGAATTAAGAGAGCAGAGTCCTACGGCAACATTGCCGAACGATCCTAATTTTGCAAGCCAATGGCAACATATTAATACTGGTGTTGGAGGAGGTGTGACAGGGGTAGATATGGATTCAGACTTAGCATGGGATATCACTACCGGTGGACAAACAGCGATAGGGGATACGATTGTCATTGCAATTATAGATAATGGAATAGGACTGACACACAGTGATTTGATGACAAATAGGTGGTTTAATCATGGAGAAATTCCCAATAATAATATAGATGATGATAACAATGGATATATAGATGACTATTTGGGGTGGAATCCAACGATTGACACCGATGCGATAGGGGGAGGCAATGGTCATGGAACTGCTGTAGCAGGTATTGCAGGTGCTAGGGGAGATAATAATATAGGTGTAGCAGGGGTGAATTGGAATGTCAAATTAATGATTATCAAAAGTGATTTTATAACCACAGAGTCTATTGTATTGAAAGCTTATGGATATGTATTGCAACAACGTAAGCGATATAACCAAACAAATGGGCAAGAAGGAGCGTATGTAGTAGCTACCAATGCTTCTTGGGGTATCAATTATGGAAAACCAGCAGATGCTCCTCTTTGGTGTAGTTTTTATGATACGCTTGGTAAATATGGTATTCTAAATGTTGGTGCCACCACCAACACAAACACGGATGTAGATGTGCAGGGTGACTTGCCAACCACTTGCCCCAGTGACTACTTAATTTCGGTAACGAACCTCAATAAACAAGGGCGGAAGGTCATGAATGCAGGCTATGGGCAGACCCATATTGATTTGGGAGCTTTTGGAGAGGGGGTGTATACGACTAGAGCTCCGAATAGCTATGGTACTTTTGGAGGTACTTCTGGAGCTGCACCACAAGTAGCAGGAGCGATAGGGCTTTTATATGCAGGAGCATGTACCAATTTTGCCAATTATTCTAGAGTACACCCTGATAGTGCTGCTTTACGAATCAAAGACTATATTCTCAATGGGACAGTACCAGCCCTAGATTTGAGTGGTAATACGGTCACAGAAGGATATTTAAATTTGAATAATGCACTGAATAATACGCTAGCAGCATGCCCCAATACGAGTTGTTTTGCTCCTTTTCAGTTAAATATGACGAACGTTGTGGATACGCAAGCAATCATTAATTGGAGTGTTAGCAATCAGGTTGATTCTATTGTTGTGCGTTACCGAATGGTAGGAGGTAATTGGATTGATTCGATGACTGTAGTAGGACAGCAACAGCAGTTATTGGTTGGATTACAAGCCTGTACAGATTACGAAGTAGAACTTAGGAGTATCTGCGGTATAGTAGAGGGAGAAGAAAGTCGTTTGATATTTAGAACAGATGGATGTTGTGAACCACCACAACGCATTTGGTTAGAAAAAGTGAATGAAGATTCTGCTCAGATCGAATGGTCTTCCGTGTTGGCAGCAGATTATTATATCATTGAGTACCAAGAAGTCGGATTGAATACTTGGAATACGGTGGTGAGTACTTCTAACAAACCTTGGTTAATTGCTCTACAGTCCTGTACTCAATACCATTTATTCGTCCGAACAGTTTGTCTCAATGGAGATACTACTACTCATACTTCTGACACATTATCATTTATTACGTTAGGCTGCCAGTCCTGTGCCAATATCAATTATTGTGTTAGTCAAGGAACAATATCAGGAGATGATTTTATTACTAGGTTTTCCGTAGATAATTATGTCAACACTTCAGGGGATGATGGGGGGTACCGTCTTTTTAGCAATACACCTATCGTACTCAATCAAGGGGACTATCACAAGGTAAGTGTTAGTCAAGGAAAACGTTTTGTAGAGCATGTAACGGTTTGGTTGGATACCAATCAAGATGGGGATTTTGATGATACAGGAGAAGAAATATTTCAAACGGTATTTAGTACGTTGGATACCTTCAAGGATGGTTCTTTTATAGTGCCAGCAGGGGCTCTATTGGGGACGAGTCGTCTACGTGTAGCCCTTCGATGGAACCAACCTGCTCCTCCATGTGGTACTTATCGCTATGGGGAAGTAGAAGATTATTGTGTTCAAATAATGCCAGGTACTGCTATTAATCAGATTAAAAATCCAATTAGTAATTTTTCGGTGTATCCCAATCCATTTAAACAAACGATTACCCTAGCATTTGATCTAGATAAAAATACAGATGCTACCTTACAACTCTTTAATTCTATAGGCCAAGAAGTGTATCAACAAACCTGGGATGCATTACCATCAGGAAACCAACAATTGTCATTGCCATTAGATATTCCTGTTGGTATGTATGTATTGCTGCTAAAAACTAAGGATGGTCAACAGTATAAGCAGATAGTGAAGTACTAGATATTTTGCTGTTTTTTTCTTATTTTTATCCGAAATAATAGAAAAAAGTATGAAGACAAAAAAACAGATCGTGGACAATTGGTTGCCACGTTATACAGGAACAGAATTAAACGAATTTGGAGACTATATCTTAATGACCAATTTTGGTAATTATGTCGATATGTTTGCAGAAATGCATGGTGTAGAAGTAAAAGGAGAGGACAAGGCAATGCAAACAGCAACAGCAGACGGGATTACTATCATCAATTTTGGTATGGGAAGTCCTAATGCAGCTACTATCATGGACTTATTGACGGCTATCAGCCCTAAGGCTTGTTTATTTTTAGGTAAATGCGGTGGATTACGTTCAGATAAGAATAAAGTAGGAGATTTAATCTTGCCGATTGCTGCGGTAAGAGGAGAAGGAACATCAGATGATTATTTTCCACCAGAAGTCCCTGCTTTGCCTGCCTTTGCATTGGAAAAAGCAATTTCTACAACTATTCGTGACAAAGGACAGGATTATTGGACAGGTACGGTCTATACGACCAACCGTCGAGTATGGGAGCATGATCAAGAGTTCAAGGATTACTTGCGAGCAATTCGTTGTTTGGCTATTGATATGGAAACGGCGACTTTATTCATTACAGCATTTTATAATAAAATTCCAGTAGGAGCTTTATTGTTGGTCTCGGATATGCCAATGACACCAGATGGGGTCAAAACATCTAAGAGCGATACAAAGGTAACGACTAATTATGTCTTGAATCATCTAGAAATAGGAATAGAATCACTCAAACAGCTCATTAATAATGGGAAAACGGTTCGTCACCTAAAGTTCTAGAAGGAACTTAAAATAAACAAAAGGCTATTGGAAATCTTTCCGATAGCCTTTTTTAGGTGTTATGAAAGAGAATACCTATTTTTGCCCTCTCATAAGGGGAGGTGTATTCGCTAGATCTCCCATTCAAATTTAACTATACCATTATGCAATATCAACAGCAGATTATTTTGAACATTCCATTTTCGATCATGATTGACTTGTTCGAAAATCCAGATAACCTAAAAAAATGGCAGCCAGATGTCGTTAGTTTCCGACCGATCAGTGGTACCATTGGTCAGCCAGGGGCGGTATCAGAATTGACCGTAGATATGAAAGTAAAACATATCACCATGAAAGAAACGATCAAGAAAAGAAACCTGCCAGATGAGTTCGTTATTTTTTATGAAGCAGATGGGGTTACCAATACCGTAACCAATCGTTTTAGAGAGCTTGGTGAAAAGCAGACGGAATGGATCATGGAAAATGATTACCAATTCAAAGGTTTATTGAAATATGCTGCATTAGCAATGAAAGGTATTTTCAAAAAACAAACGCAAGTAACCATGGAGCGTTTCAAAAAATTCTCCGAAGGATTATCGGAAGAAAGTAATATCTGGTAAACACTTATGGGACAAACAAGTAGTACAATTCAGGCTATTGATTGGCAAAAAAAAGGAATACAAGGACTGATTTTATTATTGGGTATTTTCTTTTTAGCGAAAATTTGGAACGTAACTACGCCTCTTTTTCATGATGAATTAGGGGTGTACGGACGAGCCTTATTCTATATGGTCGACCAAGGACCAAGTATGATTCCAGGTAGTGTAGATGCCGAGATATCAAGAGGACATCCCCTATTTTTTGCATTTTCGATTGGGCAAGTCTCCAGTTGGTTGGGGGGGAGTTATGTCATAGCAAGAGCCTTTATTTTATTACTTTCATTAGCATTATTAGGTACCACTTATGCTTTTGGCAAAGCTATCTGGGATGAAAAAATGGGACTTTTGGCTACCGTTATTGTTGCCTTTCAGCCTATTTTCTTTGCTCAGAGTACTTTAGTATTGCCAGAGATAATGTTGGGACTACTGGGTATGTTGAGCTTACTTTTCTATGTCCAAAAACGATATTGGTTATATTTATTGGTAGCTAGTTTGTTGGTTTTGACCAAAGAGACAGGAATTGTCATCATCGCTGGTATTGGGTTACACCAATTAGTTCTCAATCGATTTCGTATTGATTTCCCACTGATACGTAGAGGGTTACAGTGGGCAGTGCCTATTCTAGTTTTTATTGGCTTTTTGGTTTTGCAACGCATCCAAAAAGGTTGGGTCTTTTTTCCCTACCATACGAGTTTGCTTTCTTTTTCGCCACTGAGTATACTAATTCGAATGACACTCGGGTTACTAATTTTATTCCTAGATCAAGGACGATTTATACTTACTATAGCAGCTGTTATTGCTTACCGAAAACTAGATGTAACTGCTCGCAAAGAGATACTCCAAAAAAATGCTTTGTCGATTTGTATCTTAGTTACAATGCTGGTTTTTTCTAGTCTCAATTATTTTATGCCAAGGTATTTTATACTCGTATTACCATTGGTAATTATGGGGCATTTGTCGATTTTATTGACAAGAGGATATACTTGGAAGCATTTAGTCATTTACTTCTTATGTTGTTTGCCCTTTCAGTGCAATTTTTTTGTATTCAGAAATGATGATAATATGGGCTACTTAATTGTGGTGCATAATATGCAAAAAAGTATCGCAAAGTTAGATGAAATTACCGAAGGAAAGAAGGTGAAAGTTTTTGCTGAATTCCCAGAAATCAATGCATTAGAAGAGATTAGAAATGGTTATACGACCAATCCTAACTATGTCTTGACCACTAAATATGATGAGACGGTAGATTACATCATTAAGAGTGGTAATGAGCACTTAATCATGGATGAAACCATCAATAATGTAGATTATGGGTTGGATAAAAATGTAAATACAGTTATTAATGATCCCAATTCCAAAATGGATTTATTGTATGATGAAACACTGTTTTATAATCGACAGCGTATTTACAAGACTAATAATTAGCACAGTAGACAGTATGGATACTATTGACCAACTGATAAAGTACATCGAACATCATGTTAGGCTAACAGAGCCCGATAAAATACTAGTTGCAGAAGCATTTCAGTTAGATTTTGTTAAAAAAAGACAACAAATCGTACAACCTGGGTTTACACCTAGACATCGAAATTTTGTCATTAAGGGAGCTTTTCGAGCCTATCTCATTTGTAAAGAAGGGCAAGATCATACCATACAGTTTGCTATTGAAGATTGGTGGATTACAGATTATAACAGTTATATTTTTCAGGAGCCAGCCACAATGTTTGTTCTCGCACTAGAAGATAGCCAAATTTTGAAAATTACCTATGAGGACGAACAACGCCTAAAAAGAGAAAGCAAAAATCTAGAGACTTTTTTTAGGATAATGGCAGAAAACGCCGCTGCTCATATGCAAAAGCGTATTATTACGAATCTAACACAGACGGCAGAGAAAAGACATCAAATTTTTATAGAAAAATATGGAGCTATTGCCCAACGTGTCCCCCAATATGCCTTAGCATCCTACTTAGGGATGTCTACAGAATATTTATCCCGCCTACGAAATCGTCGTCGTAAATCGAAAAAGTTGAACTAGTTCAACCTAATTTCTTGAAATAGGTCATTTTTAGTCTTATTAGGCTAGTCTATCTTTGTAATATCAAAGGAGGAAATAGCAGTATAACCTCCACATTAAATTTGTTATTACAACTAAAAAAGATAAATCATGACAACGCAAGAAAGAACATTTAGTATCCCAACAAGAGAAGACGTATCCGCTAACAACCAAGCTATTTTTGATAACCTAGAGAAAGGCTTAGGGTTTGTACCTAATTTGTATGCTTATTATGCAAAGAGTAAAACAGCTTTAGGGGACTATTTAGCCTTACAGAATCGAAAAAGTAGTCTTAGAGCAAAAGAAAGAGAAGTCGTGAATTTGGTCACTAGCCAAATCAATGGCTGCCGTTATTGCCAATCTGCTCATACAGTATTGGGTAAAATGAATGGCTTTAGTGAAGAGCAAATCATTGAATTACGTAAAGGAACGGCTAGTTTTGACTCGAAAATTGATGCATTAGTTCGATTTACAGCAGATGTAGTTACGAATAGAGGAAAGGCAAGTGAAGCTAGTAAAGCAAGTTTCTTTGAAGTAGGCTATACAGAGGAGAATTTGATTGATGTAGTAATGGTAGTAGGAGATAAAATTATTAGTAATTATATCCATAATCTGACTGAATTTGCGATTGACTTCCCAATAGCAGAAGAAATTTAGGTTTTTGAGACAGTAGTGTGTAATAAAGCCATTAATCAGTGGTGTAGTATAGTGGTATAAACTATAAAACACTACAGGTTTTGTACTAAGGGGTAATGACGAAAGTTATTACTCCTTTTTGTATTCGGTTAGGAAGTAGATGAACTCAAATCAAATAAAAAATGTAACTTTAGAGTTAGAATATTGTATTCCAACCTAAAAAAAACTTTTTCAAAAGATCAAATCTATACCAATGAGAATAACGCTTTTGTTTTTTTGTTACTGCTTGATTATACAAAGTTTAGGAGCACAAATTAATCCCGAAAATATTCAAATTGCTCGAGATGAATGGGGCGTTCCTCATATTTTTGCTCCTACTGATGCAGAAGTAGCTTATGGTTTGGCGTGGGCTCATGCAGAGGATAATTTCATACAAATGCAAGAACCTTTTTTAGCTGCAAAAGGACTTTTGGGAGGGATCCAAGGTATAGAAGGGGCAATTATGGATATAGCTTCTTTTTTGATCAAAACAGATGAAATTGTTACAGAACAATATGAACAAACCTTTTCTCTTGAGTTCAAAAAAATTCTGACCGCTTATACTGCGGGAGTCAATCGCTATGCTGCTCTTCATCCAGAGGAAGTCTTACACAAAAAACTATTCCCTATTACAGAGAAGGAGGTAGTCAAAAGTTATGTATTAGCGACTACTTTTATTTCTAATGTACAACAAGATTTAGCCTTGATATTTGGTAACAAAATGGATCATGTTGCCTTGATGAAAAAAGACTTGCCAGCTGGATCTAATGGGTTAGCTTTTGCTCCTAGTAAAACAAAGGACGGGAAGACTTATTTGGTTTCGAATTCGCACCAACCCTTACGAAGTTATTTGTCTTGGTATGAGGTACATGTACAGTCAGAAGAAGGGTGGAATTTTTTGGGAGCTACATTTGCTGGAGGGGTGACCCCCTTTGTCGGAACCAATGAAAACTTAGGCTGGACACATTGCGTTAATTATAATGATTATTCGGATGTGTACGAATTGGAAATGAACCCTAAAAAGAAATTGCAGTACAAGATGGACGGAGAATGGCTAGAGCTCAAAAAAAGAGTATATAAAGGTAAAGTCAAAGTATTGGGTTTTTTGAAATTAGGTATTCGACGTAAGTTCTATGAGAGTGTGCACGGTCCTGTTATTAAGAATAAATCAGGCTATTATGCATTGCGTTTTCCTGCCAATATGGTGATAGGTGCTCCAGAGCAATGGTATCGAATGAATAAAGCTAAGAATTGGGAAGAATTCGAAGCAGCAAATCAGATGCAGCAACACCCTAGTATTAGTACAACTTATACGGATAAAGAAGGTAATATTGTTTTTATAGACAATGGATTGTTTCCATATAGAAATCCTAAGTACGATTGGGGGCGTGTTTTGCCTGGTAATATTTCAGAAGTGGTCTGGAAACCTAATTTTCTGCCACTAGACAGTTTATTAATGATTAAAAATCCATCTTGTGGTTATGTTTACCATATGAATGGAACAGGATTCTCCTCGACAGGGGAAGCCTGTCGCCCAAATCCTAAGGATTACCCAGCTGCTTACATGCAGGAAGAATTAGGGCGGAACAAACGAATGAATGTACTCATGCCGCAGTATGAAAAACTGTCTTATGATGATATAAAGCAGATTAAGTATGACAAAAAAATGGAATTACCCCTCTATAGTCGTCGAATGCAGAATCTTGCTTTGATTGGAGAATTATCACCCGAGGAACACCCTAAGATAGCGGAAGCAATAGCAGTCTTGAAGAAATGGAATGGAAGTTCAGACAAAAAAAATAAACAGGCAGCTTTAGTACAGTTGACACTAGAGTTTTTGTTTGACAAAATGACAAAAGAAGGAGTACCTTATCGTGCCTTTGATTTGGATCCTTCATGGTATCCAGAGGCCTTAGAATATGCTCAGAAACACTTACTAAAGCATTTTGGAGAACTCGAAATAGAGTTAGGTCAAATGCAAAAACATGTACGAGGGCATCGAGTAGAACCAGTTGGTGGAATGCCAGAAGTGATGGCAGCTATGTATGTTGTTCCTTATCAAAAAAAGTACAGAGAAACCAATGTTGGCGAATCCTATATCTTGATGGCGAGGTATGGTAAAGACGGAGTAGAACAAATAGAAACAGTCAATTGTTATGGGGCATCTAATCGCCCCGAAAGTCCTCATTATGCGGATCAGATGGACTTATATTTGCAAGAAAAACTGAAGCCAATGACCTTAAACAAAGCAACAGTAATAGAACAAGCTAAAAAGGTATATTCTCCTGAGTAAGATGAAGTTGTTTAGTGTTTCTGTTTGTAGGCATCAATAGAAACTTTAATATCCAAATTATAACCTATTCCCATGAAATTTTTATGGCTTTTAATGCTACTAATCGGATCATTTTCTCCTATAGGAGCAACCTCAATAGATAGTTTGCAAACGTTATTAATAGCAGCGGTAGATTCAGAAAAAAAAGTGGATCTATACGATGATATTGCCAACCATTATTTGATTACAAATGTAGACAGTAGTGTTTTTTTTAGTAAAGAAGGACTTAGTTTAGCTAGATTAATCAATTATCAAAAGGGAATCGTTCGGTGCCTGAGTGTATTGGGTAACTATTATGAGCGGAAGACAAGGTATGAGGAAGCCATGGAATGTTATGGGGAAGCATTGGATATTGCGAAAGCAGAACAGGATACTCCTAGTTTAGCTATTGTTATCAATAATATAGCGATCATTTATATTAGGAAAGGAGATTATAAAAAAGCGATAGAATTGAATTTTGATGTCTTGAAGATGGAAGAATCCTTAGGGAATCAAAAAGGGATAGCCGAAAGCTATAATAATATTGGCGTCATATACTTTTATCAGAGACAGATGGATAAGACCATCACTTATTTTGAGAAAAGTATAGCAATAGAAGAAGAACTCAATGATCCTTCTATTTTAAAGAAAGGGTATAATAATCTGGGAGCTATTTGTGATTATACAGGAGAGCACCAAAAGGCGTTAGTGTACTATCGTAAGTCTTATGAATTGAGTAAAAAACTAGATGATGAAAATGAAATGGCACTTAATTTACATAATATAGCAGTAGCCTATCATAACCTAGATTCTTTATCTCTGTCAGAAGCCTATCATAAATCCTCTATTGCTTTACGAAAGAAGTTAGGAGACCGTAGAGGAATCGCACATTCTTATAGCAATTTTGCAGGGTTATATAAGTCCCAAAAAGAATGGGAAAAAGCAAAACTATTGTACGAAAAAAGTTTAGCAATAGCACTGGATGCTCCATATAAAGAAATTGAGATTGAAGTGTATAAGAGTATGGCTGATTTGTACGAACAACAAGATGATTTTGAGTCTGCAAATGAATATTTAACTCAATACATAACAGGACGAGATTCTTTTATCAATGAAAAGAACAATGAAGCTATTGCAGAAATAGAGTCTAAATACGAAACGGCTAAAAGAGAAAAGGAAATTCTGGAACAAAGCGTAGAGCTAGCTGCCAAAAATCAAGCAATAGCCTATAAAAATAGACAGCTATTGGGGGCTAGTAGCATTTTGGTCGTACTATTTCTATTAGGTTTAGTCTTGTATCAACGAAACCAACAGTTGAAAAAACAATATGCCTTGGAGCAAGCTCAAACAGTAGTGAAAACACAACAGAAACTA
This sequence comes from uncultured Aureispira sp., assembly GCA_964404215.1. Taxonomy (GTDB): domain Bacteria; phylum Bacteroidota; class Bacteroidia; order Chitinophagales; family Saprospiraceae; genus Aureispira. Next base: position 40,596 of record CAYOJF010000031.1, read on the forward strand.
GAAGAACAACGGCTACAAATTGCTCGTGATTTACATGATAATATAGGGGCACAACTTACTTTTTTAATTTCTACTATTGGCAATTTGCAATACCTGTTTCGGAAAAAAGAAGAACCTTTGCTCCTAGAAAAGCTATCAGGGATGAATGTATTTGTAAAACAAACGATACAAGAATTACGAGATACTATCTGGGCGATGAATAAGAAAATGATCCGATTAGCTGATTTAGAAGAACGTATTCGGCAGTATGTCGAAAAAGCTAAAGAAGCTGCTCCTCAGCTTTCCTTTGAAGTAGAATGGCAAGTAGGAATAGAGAAAGAGCAGGTGTTGAATCCCGTAGAAGGGATGAATGTATATAGGGTAATCCAAGAGGCCATAAATAATGCTATTAAATATGCTAATGGTACTATTATTAGACTTCAAATAGAAATAATAGGAGAGCATATTAGTTATCTTGTTAAAGATAATGGAGTGGGGTTTGAAATGAATCAAGGTAAAGGAAATGGACTCCACAATATGCAAAAGAGAGCAGCAGAAATTGGAGCTCAACTGTGTATTGAATCTAGAGCAGGAGAGGGAACTTATATTAGCTTGCAGATGCCGTTGAGTAACCAAATACTGTAGAAGCGTTATCAAGAGGACGACTTAAATTTCGAATCAACAATAATTAACTAAATGACTGTCAAGATTGCCATAGCAGAAGATAATGTATTCTTAATTCATGCCATCAAAGAAAAGATTTCCTTTTTTGAAAATCTTGAAATAGTGCTAGTGGCAATGGATGGACTTGAATTGCTAGAGGGATTAGAAAGGCTTAATAATCAAGTAGATTTGATACTCATGGATATCCAAATGCCTAACCTGGATGGAATCACAGCTACTCAAAGGATCAAAGAAAAGTATCCCTTCATAAAAATAGTTATGTTGACAGTATTTGATGACTACCAAAATATATTTTTGGCAATTAAGGCTGGTGCTAATGGTTATTTGCTGAAAGAGGTTAATCCAGAAGAATTGTATCAAGCGATTCAACAAACGATGAATGGAGGGGCTGGAATGCATCCTCAGATTGCTCAAAAAGCACTAGAGCTGCTTCGTCGACCAGCAGCCGAATTAGAAGCACTGACGTCTAAAGAAGCCCCTGTCAAGTTGACAAAAAGAGAGACCGAAGTGTTAGAACAGTTAAGCAAAGGGTTATCACATACTGAGATAGCTGAAAATCTCTATCGTTCTCCCAAGACCATTCGAAATCATATGGAAAATATTTATCGTAAACTACAGGTGCATTCGAAGCTAGAGGCGGTATTGAAAGCAAAGAATAATTTTATAATTTGATGATAATGGGGCATTTGCCCTATTTTTTTTGAGTAGTAATTACATTAATTTTGATTAATAATTTATTCACAAATTGCTCAAAAAAATCCAAATGAAAAATTTAACTTGTATTGCTTTAATAGCTTTGTTTTTTACAGCTTGCATCAAAGATCCATTCAACCAAAACTCTAGTACAACGAGTGCTCCACCTCCTACGCCTAATGCCTGTCCTACCGCAGATGCTGCCTTATGGGCAGTGCGTTCATTTAGTACAAGAGATGTAGCTCCAGGATTTCCTAGTGTTGATATAGAAATTGGTTTGGGAGTAGGTGTTTTTACGACCAATGGGGTTGGGAATACTAATTCTAGTAGAGTGAATGTAGGGGCGGTCTCCATTAATGGCGAAAACGCTGACTATGAAGGAGAAACGTATGTTACGAAACCATCTGCTAGTAATGCAGAAGGAGTAGATTTTACGAGTGGTGTGAGTTGGCAAGTTGCTGGAGATAATGGATTTGGTGGATTTACGCATGTCCCTACCAATGTATTTCCAAGTTCTTCTGCTATTACGAGTAGCAAAGAAGTCGTCAAGGCAAATGGTTATACGCTCAGCTGTAGTACGATCTCTAACGCAGATTCAGTTTTATTTTTGATAGGAGATGTCTACAAGATTGCTGGTGGAAATACGACTAGTTACACCTTTACGGCAACAGACCTGAGCGGGCTATCTACTGGAGATAATGTGGCACAAATAGTACCTTATACATTAAGTTCAGCTATGCTAGGTGGTAAGAATATTTGTTTTGGGAAGGAGGTCGTTCGCCAAATCTCTGTAACGATTAAGTAACTAGGTATTATTATCATAGAAGTCCCTAGAAGCCTATACTATTCTAATCAAGCACGCTTATGAAAAACTGGATACTATATTTTTTCGCCTTAGTTTTTACCAATACGATAGTAGCACAAGAGATCTGTAATAATGGAATAGATGATGACAATGATGGCTTGATGGACTGTTATGATCCTGATTGTTGCAATAATGGTAGCTGTGCTACTAATTATTATAATCCATGTCCTAGCAATCTTATAGGTTGTGGGACAGACTCTATAGTAGGCAGTTTTAGTATGCGACAAACTTGGCAAAGCACAGAACTGGTTAACTCTTTGACTAATGTAGTAGTGGGTGACTTAGATGGGGATAATGTTCCAGAAATAGTAGCTACTAAGCTCAGTAGTACTTCTAATGGATTGGTCATCTTAAATTCACAAACTGGAACTGTCAAACAATTTATCAATGTTCCAACAGGTGGTACCACTTACAATTCGGGATTGGTACTGGCAGATATGGACAATGATGGGCAAGCAGAAATAATTTACCCCAAGGGAGATGGTTTTGTAGAATGTTATGAATACAATGGGACTAGACTATGGCGTAGCTCTGCCCGTGTTACTACTGCTTATGCTACCTTGGCAACTGTGGCAGATCTTAATCAAGATGGATTACCAGAGGTAGTCGTAGGTAGAGGAATTCTGAATGGACAAAATGGAACAGTGATGGGAACACTTTTAGGTTCTTTTGGTACTACCATAGGACAGAATTCTATTGGAGATGTAGGGACAGCTATGGCTGTAGATGTATTTCCCCATACTTTTTGTACAGACTGTACAGGGCTAGAAGTAGTCGCAGGCAATACTGTTTATGCTGTTGGTATAAATACTACAACGAATACTGCCGTTGTAACAGCTACAGTAGTACTCAATACAGAGCCAGATGGGATGACCAGTATAGCGGATTGGGATGGCGATGGAGATTTGGATGGCATTATTACACATACAGCAGGTAATGGACTGGTTAGATTATATGTTTGGGATTTACAAACACCTACTCTAATGATGACAACAGGCAACATCGCTAGGTTAGGTGGTGGAACAGTAGGTGTAGGAGTGGCTACTGTAGCTGATATTGATAATAATGGAATGTTGGAAGCAGCTTTTGTGCTCAATCGAAGACTTGTGGTAGTGGAGAATAGCGGAACACTGAAATGGAGTATTGCTAATTCTGACCGTTCTGGTCTAACTGGAATCACTCTTTATGATTTTGATGGAAATGGACAATATGAACTGGTTTATAGGGATGAATCTAGATTACGTGTCTATAATGCTAATACAGGTGTACTTGTACAGAGTCTTAGTTGTACTTCTCTGACTGGATCAGAGTATCCTGTTATTGCAGATATGGATGGCGATGGAGAAACTGAAATTTTGTGCACTTGTGGAGGCAGTGGATTAACAGGCTTGGTTACAGCCTTTGAGTCAGCAGGTACACCATGGGTAACTTCTAGACCTCTCTGGAACCAATATCAGTATTTTTCTACCAACATTAATGATGATTTGACTGTGCCAAGGATACAACAGTCGCATCATATAGTAGGGGATAGCATAGAGCTCAATGCAATCAGAAAACAATATCAAGCTACAGGACAAACTCCTTTACCTGATGCCGCTATTCAGATATTAAGTAGTAATAGTGTATTGCCAGATAGTGTAGATTTGAATATACAAATTTGTAATCTAGGAGATGCTGTTTTGTCAGCCAATACACCTATTACTTTTTATAATGCAGATCCAACGACCAATAATTTGGCAATACCAGTTGGATCAATCTCACCAATAGGACAAAAAGTTGAAGCTGGTAACTGTATTACGCAAACCTATCGAGTATTAGGCACAAGCAGTGATATTTATGCAGTCGTTAATTGTGACAATTCTATACTCCCTATATTTAATTTGAGTACCGATTTACCAATGACGACAATAGCGGAGTGTGATTATATCAATAACATGGCAAATAGAACTATTCTTTTGAATAGTGATTTACTCCAGTTTAAGATACGGAGAATGCAAGGAAATATGATTAAGCTAGATTGGGTATGGGGGGCTCCAGATTTAGAGACTGGTGTAACAATCGAGAGAAGTGAAACAGGTATTATATTTGAGCCGATTGGAGAAGTAGATGGGGATATTACAGTATTTATGGATAACTATCCATTGACAGGCTTGAATTATTATAGGCTAAAAAGGATGACTACTGATGGAAGAGTAATATACAGCCCTATTCAAGTTTTATATGTGAATAATACGTATACTAGGCATCCTATTATTGTTAGTCCTAATCCATTTAATGATTATATAGAAATACAAACTCAAGTAAATATAAAGAGTATTCATATAATTAACACTTTGGGGCAGATAGTTTATTCTACAAAGGGGGATATTGATAATAACGAAAAAGTACAGCTTAATCTAGCTTATCTTCCACAAGGAGCATATTGGATAAGGATTCTCAGAACAGATGCTAGTAATTGCCAATACTCAATTATTAAGGACAATTAAATCATAGAAAATGATTAAGTTAATCATATTTGTATCGTTGTTGTGGAGTTGTACCTTTAGTCTAGTAGCACAAGAGATTTGTAATAATGGGATAGATGACGATGGTGACGGACTCATTGATTGTTATGATACAGATTGCTGTATAGATTCAGCTTGTGCTGGGTTCTATTATTTACCTTGTGTGGACACTAATACAAGTAGTTGTGCAATAGACTCCTTGGTAGGAGGTTTCAGTATGAGAGAAGTATGGAGAGGGACGGCTACGGTCAGTAATTATAATATTCCAGTAGTAGGAGATTTGGATGGAGATGGTATTCCAGAGATAGTAGCTGCTAGGGGTTCTACTATAGACGCCCTGAAAATATTTGATTCTAGGACAGGAGTTGTCAAGAGGACTATCCCCGTTAGTAGAGGAGGTTCAGATGGGAGTGGTTTAGTATTAGCAGATATGGATTTGGATGGGCAACCAGAAATAGTAGTACCTCGCTCAGGAGATGTGTTTTGTTATAATCCAGATGGAACATTGCTTTGGCAAAGTGCTAATGGAATCACTGGAAGCCGATCTGCTATAGCTACGGTAGCAGACATCAATCAAGATGGGGTACCAGAAGTATTAGTTAGAAATACTATTCTCAATGGACAAACAGGAGTTACTCTAGGTAGTTTTTCTGGCTCTTATGGTAATACAGCAGGTTCACCTAATATAATAGATGCAGGAGTTTCTATTTTGGCAGATGTACTGCCTGATGCTTTCTGTGCCGATTGTGCAGGATTAGAGATAATAGCTGGCAATGCCGTATATAGTGTGAATATTAACACTGTTGCCAATACAGCTACTATTGTCAGACAAGTACAACTCAACACGCAGCCAGATGGACTCACAGCGGTAGCAGACTGGGATGGAGATGGAGATTTGGATGGTATCATTACACATACAGTAGGTAATCAGGCGAGGCTTTATGTTTGGGATCTGCAAACGCCTACTCTAATGATGACTACTGGGAATATAGCTAGAGGAGGTACACGTTGTATGGTAGGTGTGGGAGTAAGTACAGTGGCAGATTTGGATAATGATAATCAATTAGAAGCTGTTTTTGTACTCAATCAAAGACTGGTTGTAATTGAAAATGATGGTACTATCAAATGGAGTATCACTAATGGGGATTGCTCTGGAATTACAGGAGTTACAGTGTATGATTTTGATGGAAATGGACAATATGAACTGGTTTATAGGGATGAGTTTAGACTACAAGTTTTTGATGCTAATACTGGGGTACTCTTACAGGCACTTAGTTGTCAATCATTAACACAACATGAATACCCTATTATAGCGGATATAGATGGGGATGGAGAAACAGAGATTTTGTGTACTTGTGGTACTCGTTCAGGTTCAGGTTTTGTGACAGCCTTTGAGTCAGCGGGGACTCCATGGGTACCCTCTAGACCTCTCTGGAACCAATATCAGTATTTTTCTACGAATATTAATGATGATTTGACTGTGCCAAGGATACAACAGTCGCATCATATAGTAGGGGATAGCATAGAGCTCAATGCAATCAGAAAACAATATCAAGCTACAGGACAAACTCCTTTACCTGATGCCGCTATTCAGATATTAAGTAGTAATAGTGTATTGCCAGATAGTGTAGATTTGAATATACAAATTTGTAATCTAGGAGATGCTGTTTTGTCAGCCAATACACCTATTACTTTTTATAATGCAGATCCAACGACCAATAATTTGGCAATACCAGTTGGATCAATCTCACCAATAGGACAAAAAGTTGAAGCTGGTAACTGTATTACGCAAACCTATCGAGTATTAGGCACAAGCAGTGATATTTATGCAGTCGTTAATTGTGACAATTCTATACTCCCTATATTTAATTTGAGTACCGATTTACCAATGACGACAATAGCGGAGTGTGATTATATCAATAACATGGCAAATAGAACTATTCTTTTGAATAGTGATTTACTTGATTTTGATGTAGAGCGACACGAACAAAATCAGGTTAAGTTAGAATGGAACTGGTCTACACGAACTCAAGGCGTAGTTACTGTAGAACGAAGTGGGACAGGAATAGATTTTGAGTCATTAGGCATCGCAACAAATCAGCACTTGTTTATAGACATAGATCCATTAATTGGGACTAATTACTATCGACTAAAAAAAATGACCGCTGATAGAAAAATACAGTACAGCCCCATCCGAGCATTACAAATAACCGATAGGTATGCAATGTACCCAGTGATGCTTAGTCCTAATCCATTTAGAGATTATATTGATATCAAAACTAATGCAACAGTCAAATCTATTGTTATTGTCAATACACTGGGGCAGGTAGTGTATGCTCAGTCCTTTGAAGAGGGAATTACTACCTCTAAGAGAGTTATTTTGGCTGGCTTAGAAAGTGGTATTTATTGGGTCAGAATAAATACAAAAGAGACGACCCTTCAATACACAATTATTCGAGCATAGAATTAGGTATGGGACTATAAAATAGTTACCTAATCTCATAATCAGATATACCTATTAATACTCATTTTTTCAAGTGGATGCCGTCTTAAGATGGTATCCACTTTTTAGTTTGATTCCGAACAATATGGGACCTCTATGTGTTAGTGATTGTATAGTATGTAATAAAAAATAATATTAAATTTAAATAAAAGTTGTGATGTAGGAAAGAAAATTACGGGAAATATTGCTTAGAAATAAGTAATAACAAACAAGTAAAGTAACATCTCTAAGAATAATAAATAATAATGCTTAGACATGTCTAGTTAAATTAATTCAAAATAAAAAAATATAATGTTGAACAAAGATAAATTTGAAGAATTACGAATAAAAAATAGTCAAAATTGTGTTTCTATTTATATCCCAACAGAAGTGGTGGGGGATTACGAAAAGAATAGAATTTTATGGAAAAATGCTTGTCAGGAGGCAAGGAATATATTAGAAAAAAAAGGTTTAGAAAATACGAGTTTTTTAAACCCTGCTTTTGAGTTGGTCGAAGATATGGAGTTTTGGGCTCACCAAACGGCTGGTCTAGCTGGGTTTTATACTCCTGATGGATTTGCCACTACTATTCATTTGTACCAGACGAAAGATCATTTGGTAATGACTGGTGATGATTTTCATCTTGCACCACTCTTGAAAGAGTTGACTAATGAGAACAGAATTTTCATCTTAGCATTGAGCCAAAAAGAAACCCGATTTTTTGAAGCAGTAGAGTCAGGCATTTATCCTGTATTTATACATGATGTGGTGGTTAAGGATATGAAGGAGGCATTGAATATCGATGAAATAGGAAAGAGCTTACAACATCATGCTACTGGAAATACTAAACAGGGGATCCATCATGGAAATAGTGCTGGACTTCAGAAAGAAGAAGTTCGATTAGAGCAGTATATTAGACGGGTAGATGATGGAATTATGGAAATTATTCATGATGAAAAAGTACCTTTAGTATTAGCTGCGGTAGAAGAGTACCATCCTATTTATAGTAAAATAACCAAGTACAATTTCTTTTCAGATCATCTTATAGCAGGAAATCCAGAACGGTTAACACCAAAGGAATTGAGAGGACAGGTTGATCCTTTCTTTGAAGAAATGAGAAAGAATAAACTGACTCAGTTTGAGCAAAGGTATCGCACTAAATTGAGAGAAAAACTTACGTGTAATGACCTACCAACTCTCGAAGAAGCAGTCAGATATAAGAACGTAGATGCTGTACTAGTTACACAAGATTATATAAATCAGCTAGCTGATGAGGATAGGACTCGATTTAATACAATTGCTTTGGCATTATATGATCAACAATGCCCCCTATTGATAACGGACCCAGAAGAAACTGACCTAAAGGGGATACATGCACTGCATCATTTTGAGATGCACTTAGAAGAAATATCGTAATGATCGTATGTCCAATATGAGTACTGCTTTTTAGTTATGAACAGCATCCTAAAGCATCCGCTTTCGGTTCTCTCCATTAGGTGTCTACAAGACACTTACTCCAAAAGGGGTGCATTCGTTCATAGTTAAATTTTAGCCTTGAGTAACAAAAAAATCTTATCACAGATTCCGCATGTTGGAAATCCCAAATGTAACTTTGGGGAAACTGCAGAACTCATTTTGCCACAAACGGACTTTTTTAAGAACTTCTAAGGTAAATTTAGAAATACTCAAAGACGATATTTCCTAGAAATAAATACAAAGCTTTTTTATACTTCAGGTATAGAGAAGCTTTTTTTGTAAGAAGAGAGAATTCTGAGCTAGATAGAAAATTTACAATTAAGTAGTTAAGTGAAAAGAATACGGTATATAGATCCAAATTGTTGAATACAC
>CAYOJF010000032.1:0-27685 GCA_964404215.1 uncultured Aureispira sp.
CCTGCATCTGATAAATCTCCGTTATTATTATAATCAATATAAACTCTATATCCAGCTCCTTGACTAGGGTTTGCGGCTTGGACATTGAGAGACAGCGTATAGGTTTGTCCTTCTGTGACACATGTCGTCGAAGAGCAAGTGAAATCATCATAGCCGTTGCTAGTAGTAGGAGTAGTATTATTAATATCACCAAACGAGACATTGGAAATGGAATGTCCTGCATTACCGGGGTTGGCAATCGTATTGATACAACTAGCAGCGGTAGGGGGAGCAAAAATATTAACATAGCTGCTTTTAGTTTCTGTATTACTGGTACCAATACTATTGGAGGTCTGTAAGGTAACAGGATAAATCCCTGGCGTATTATAGGTGATGGTTGGGTTTTGAGCAGTAGAACTACTTGGTGTACCTCCTGGGAAAGACCATACCCAACTGGTTGGATTCTGAGTAGAGAGATCATAAAAATTTATAGTAGTACCCGTACCTAAACAACGGGATACCTTGGTATTTGTACATTCTGAGATGAAATCAGATGTTGGAGCATTGGGAGGATTACAGGCTTGAGAAGCTAATAATCCTGGTCTACCACTATTAATGAAGGCTCTAGCTCTTGTTTTTTGTCCTGCTGTGAATTCTGTTAGACAAGGATCACTAGAGTATTCCATAAAGTTGTGAATATGTGCATTGCGAGCTGTTCCACAGAGATTGGTGGTACCAGTAGGACAGGTACTGTTAGTGCGTTCATGGGGTGGGGTATCACAAATTTCATCTCCATCTACATTACAGTTTCCATTAGCAGGGCAAGCAGTACCATTTGCATCGCCTCTAAAGGTATGAAAAAGACCAAAAGCATGACCCATTTCATGAATGAGTGTTGCATTATGTAGCGAAGTGCCTTTTAGGTTTAGACAACGTGTATTACCTGGATCGTAGCCAAAAACATTCGCTAGGATTACTGTTCCATCTATATTGGCTGGAACACCTGGGAAATAAGCAAATCCTTGAATACCTGCTCCGCCATTATTGTTATCAATTTCACTGACTGTCCAAATATTATAATAGTCATTATTACTCCATCGACTCAGGTTTTTGATTGCTAGTTCATTGTTACCACCTCCTGTAACTACCATCCCATTGGTACTATAGGTACTGGTGCCGCTGGCGTCTATACGATTGACCCCATTAGTAGGGTTGCCGAGTGGATCACGAGAAGCTAAACAGAATTCGATTTCCATATCTACACCAGTATAAGGGGCTCTATTTCGATAGGCATTGTTCATGCTTTCTATAGCCGATAGTACTTGTTCGTAAGAAATATTATTCCCTACACCAACTGCTTCGCCTAAGTGCATGACATGGACGACTACTGGAATCGTCAGAATAGGGGCTCGTCCATTATTGTTATGATTGTTGGCCATCATAGTTTTGGCTCGTCGAGCAATATCTTCGAAATTTTGTTTATAAACAGGATTGCTTTTTAGCATTCTATCATGTAAAATATCAGAGCCACATTTTTCAGTAATAGGGGGCTGTGCTTGTATGGCTGAGCCAAAACAGTAGCACAAAAGGAGTACTGTTAGTAATAGTAGTAGTTTTTTCATAGTAGTGTTTTGTTGAAAAAATTAGTGAATTATATAATCAAAGCTATAAAAGAATGTATAAGAATTAGGTTTGTCAAATCAACGATTTGGGAGGAAATAAATTGAATTTTAAATCAGGTATTTGCAGCTTAAAGTTAATGTTTTAGACCTACACTAAATCCGAAATTCAGAAAAGATAATCCTTTCATACAATCCTCCTGTAATAATATTGGAGAGTGTCATACATTAAAGTTATTGAAAAAGTATCACATCCTATTTGGATATAATGAATTTATTAAGAATAATATTTGGTCAAGTTGTACAAAAGAAAAGCCATATTCTATTCTTAGAATATGGCTTTAGATGTAAACATGCTCTTAAGAATTACCGCAGAAGCGTTACATCTCCTTTGAAAATTCCAATCTCACCGTTAAGATAACGGACTTTAATATAGTAGATATAAACGCCACTATTCATTGGTTGGCCTTTGAATGTACCATCCCAGCCATAGGCAGGGTAGTTAGGAATACCATTTGGTCGAGTGCAAACTAGCTCGCCCCAACGATCAAATATCATAAATTCTTCAATACTTTCTATTGTTCCGTCTGCATAGAGCATAAACACATCATTTATTCTATCATTGTTAGGAGAAAAAGCATCAGGAACAAAAGTACCTTTTGTTTCATCAACTTCTACTAAGACTTGTGCTACACTAGTACAACCTTCATCTCCTGTAATACTAACGGTATAAAGCGTCGTTTCAAATGGTTGAGCAGTAGGTTGATAACAATCTGTACAGTTCAGACCTGTAGATGGAGTCCATGTCACAACAGGGTTGGTCGGAGAGTTAACAGGCATTCGGACGAATAATCGTGTTTGTTGACCAAATGATAGGCTGATGTCAGGTGATGTCTCTAATACGACAGAATCAGTTTCGATGACAGTAGCGGTTCGTTCAAATGTACAACCATTAGCATCTACAACCCCTACCGTATAAGTTCCTCCTCTAAGATTATTGAAGGTACTAGAAGATTGACCAATAGCATTACCGGCACTATTTTTACGATAATAAGAATAAGGTGGTACCCCTCCAGTAGCTTGCATAGAAATAGATCCATCAGTATCTCCAAAACATTTTAGGCGGCTTCCAATAGCAGTGGCTTGCAGTTGATCTGCTCCTAATACTACAGTATCTATAACCGTTGCACAGCCTGCAGTATCGGTAATCGTAACACTATACGCTCCAGGACTTAATCCTCCAATCGTAGCACTATTAGGACTACTTTGTATGGTACTGTTGCTCCAGAAAAAGCCATAATTGGGACTATTACTATTATTAACAGTCGCTGTAATACTACCTGTATTTTGTCCAGCACAGGTGACATCAGTTACTTGCGTAAATGAAGCACCTAAAGCATTAGGTTGTGTCATTGTTATAGCAGCTGAAATCGTACAGCCATTGCTATCAATAGCTATCCCAGTATAAATATTGCCTCCGACTAAATTTTGGATTTCATTTGTAGTAGCTCCGTTGGACCATAAATAAGTATAAGGAGGTATTCCTCCTGAAGGATTGAGCGAAGCTACTCCTGTAGAATCACCAAAACAACCTACATTGCTTTGTATTGGATTAATGAATAGTTCGGGAGAACTGTTAATAAAGACACTATCAATGACATTACAATTGTTTGCATCAATTACCATGACTTGGTTATATCCTGGTACTAAATTGTTTGGTATAGTAGCTTGGTTGTTGGCATTGCCATTCCAGATATAACGATAAGGGGCGATACCACCACTTGGGATAGGGGTAGCAGAGCCATTGTTCGCATCAAAACAATCAATATCAATTATATTGCTGAAGCTGACTTGTAGTGGGGCAGGTTGGGTGACTACTTGTTGGAATACCGCACTACAACCATCTTGGTCATCAATAGTCACACTATAGACACCAGCGATCAAACCGATTGCTCTACTACCTGTTTGTCCATTGGACCAACGGTAAGTATATCCACCAGCTCCACCGCCTGCAAGTACGGTTAAGGTACCATTATTGGAGCCATGACAAGTTGCGATTGTGCTAGCACTACTATCCAAGAAAATAGGGAATGGTGCTGTTATGGTAGCACTACTAGTGGCAGAACAACCATTGGCATCAGTGACCGTAGCGGTATGGTTACCTGCTGGTAGAGTACTGTTGTTAGCAGTAGTTGTACCATCTGCCCAGAGATAGTTATAAGGAGTTGTTCCTCCATTGGCAGTAGCGATGGCACTGCCATCATTACCCCCATTACAAGTTACATTTTGTACCACATTTGTATTCAGACTAATCCTATTAGGTTGTGTTAGACGGACTAATGCGGTGTCACTACAGCCATTAGCATCGGTTACATTGACTAAATGATTGCCATGTCCTAATCCTGTAGCAATAGCACTAGTTTGACCATCTGCCCATAAATAACTATAAGGAGCGTTACCTCCTGTAGCGACTACAGTTACACTACCATCAGTTGCTCCAAAACAACTGATGTCATTGTTATTGTAATTAGATATAACACTGGCCGAGGCTTGAACGCTAGATGGGTTGATTAAGCTAATATTTGTAGTATTGATACAACCTGCTACATCTGTAACCGTAACGGTATAGTTAGTGGCGGATAATCCTGTAGCGGTAGCAGTAGTTTGCCCATTAGACCATTGATATTGATATCCAAATCCTGCACCACCACTAGCGGTAGCCATAGCACTACCATCAGTAGCACCGTTACAGCTAATTGTATCTATTACTTGTGTCATAATAGAAATGCTATCTAACTGATTGATAGTAACACTTAGGGTATCGGTACAGTTATTCGAATCAGTAATGGTTAGGGTATAATTGCCAGCTAATAGATTATTGGCATTTTGTGTTGTTTGTCCATCAGACCAATTGAATTGATAGGGGGGAGTTGCTCCAACAACAGTTACTTGAACACTACCGTCGTTATTGCCATAGCAAGTAGCATCTGTTGTGGAGGCAAGTACAGTCAGGGCGTTTGGTTCGCTCAATCCAATTTGGTCAGTAGTAGTACAACCATTTAGGTCAGTAGTCGTGACCGTGTAGTTTCCAGCAGATAATCCTGTTGCAGAAGCATTAGTGGCTCCATTGCTCCAATTATACTGATAAGGAGTAAGTCCTCCTGTAACGATTACATCTAACTGTCCACTACTATCTCCATTACATCTAATTGGTTGTATCACTATAATGGTGTCTTCTAAAGTAGGTGGAGCGGTCAAGGAGTCGGTATCCATTGTGAAACAGCCATTGGCATCTGTTGCTGTCACAGCATAAGTTCCTGCATTCATATTGATGGCGGTTGTGGTATTCTGACCATCAGACCAAAGATAAGTAACGGCACCCGTACCACCTGTTGTGGAGACTTGTACAGTACCGTCATTACCATTCGCACAGCTTACATCAAATCCATTATAATTGGAAGTAATTGTAGTCGATAGGACGAGCTGTGGTGGATGATTAAGCATAATTCCAGTAGTATCTATACAGCCATTGGCATCCGTAATCGTAACAGGGTAATAACTGGCTTGTAGTCCTGTTACATTAGCAGTTGTTTCTCCATTGACCCATAGATAAGTATAAGTGCCTGTTCCGCCACTAGTAGTGACTTGTGCAGTCCCATCATTACCATTTGCACAAGAAATCTGAGCTCCATTGTAATTGGAAGTCACACTGACACTAGAAGTCATAGGAGGCGGAGTAGTCAAGACTATAGAGCTGGTATCTGTACAGCCATTGGCATCCGTAGCCGTTACGATATGCAGCCCACCTGTCAAGCTATTCGGACTAGCGGTATTTTGACCATTGTCCCAAGCATAATTTATAGGAGCTGTGCCACCTGTAGTAACGACGCCAACTTGTCCATCACTACTGTAAGAACAACTTGGATTAGTGACTGTAGTAGCCAATACATTTAACGAATCAGGATTGACAATAGTAACCATAATAGCGGCACTACATCCATCATTGTCTGTGGCGGTTACGAAGTAATTTCCAGCACATAGTCCAGTTACGTTGGCATTGGTCTGACCATTATCCCAACTAAAGGTGTAAGGAACAGTAGTATTGCCTCCAGAAGCAGATACAATAGCAGCACCATCACAATCTCCCACACAACTTGGGGTATTACTAGTAATCAATACCAGATTAAGATTAGAATTAGCTGGAATATTTACATTGGTAGTAGCACTACACCCATTGGCGTCGGTAACTGTGACACCATTGAAATTAGGGCATAGATCGGTTGGGGCAGCTGTCGTTTGCCCTCCAGACCAAGCATAGCTATAAGGAGCTTGGCCACCATTGATAGTAACAGTAGCTTGTCCATCACAGCCTGTTGTACCACAATTAGAACTTTGTATATTAGTGAGTGAAATAGCTAACACAGTAGGTTCTGTAATGGTAGTAGTAGCGGTAGCAGAACAGCCATTGGCATCAGTCACGCTGACACTATGAATTCCTGCATTGAGTCCTGTTGCCGTAGCGGTTGTTTCCCCATTATCCCAACTATAGTTGTAAGCGGTTGTTCCGCCAGATGGCGTCGCTGTAGCTTGCCCATCAGACAATCCGTTACAACTGACTCCCTGTGTTTGAGCGGCTAAAGTAGTTAGTATAGCAGGTTCTGTCAAATTGAAATTTTCTATCACAAAACAACCGCTGCCATCCGTGACAGTCACGCTGTAATTCCCAGTACAAAGTCCTGTCAGATTATTAGTGGTATTACCATTGTTCCAAATATACGTTGGAGTGGTCGTAGCAGGAGGGGTAACACTAACCGCCCCATTACAGTCGCCATTACAACTAATAACTTGGTCTACTGTTGCGATGACACCAAAATTATTAGAATTGATAATATTAACACCCAATGTTGTTGTACAGTTATTCGCATCGGTTATGGTTACGGTATTGCTTCCAGCACACAAACCTACTGCATTTTGAGTGGTCTCTCCACTTGTCCATAGATAACTAAATCCACCAGCACCACCACTGACATTAATAGTAGCATTGCCATCGCAAATACCACAACTGGCGACTGTTTGGCTATTGACACTAGTCGTAATAGGTAGTGGTTCGGTCAGTGTTACGGCTATTTGAGCCGTACAATTGTTAGCATCTCTAGTAGTAATAATGTAATTATTAGCGACTAGATTATTGAATGCACTATCTGCAAAGAAGTTGATCCCATCTAGACTATATTGATAGGGGGCTGTTCCTCCAGTAGCTTGTGTGACGATACTGCCATCGGCACTACCATTACAATTGGCATCTGTAGTCGAAATGAGATTAAGAGTCAATGGATTAGGAGTCGCAATAGTGACAAGGATAGAATCTTGACAACCATTGGCGTCTTGAACCAAGACACCATAATTATCTGCCCATAAATTCGTGAATACATTGGTACTACCTGTTTGCAATTGACCAGAACTATTGAATAAGCTATAAGTATAATTAGGAACTCCATTTTGAGCTAATATTTCGACACTTCCAGTAGAGTCTCCACCACAGTTAATATTCGTTTGATTAGCTATTGTGGCCGTTAATCCTAGTGGGGTATTGATATCTACTCTAATTGTATCCAAGCAGCCATTCGCATCCGTAATACTGACGAGGTAAGAGCCAGCACAAAGTCCTGTTACACCAGCGGTGGCTTGCCCACCTGGCCAAGTGTAATTGTAACTTCCTGTGGTGGTAGTACCTCCTGAAGCAGAGACATAACCAGCTCCATCACAGATGCCATTGCAAGTCGCATCTCTAGTAGAATCTACGACGGATACGATTGGATTCGGCGTTACGATAGTAGCCCTAGTGGTATCCGAACAGCCATTGTCATCTGAGACCGTGACCATATAAGTCCCAATACATAAACCTGTAGCGGTAGCGGTCGTTTGGTTACCCGCCGCAGCATCCCACTGATAAGTGTAGTTGAGTGTAACGAAACCCCCAACGCCAATGGCAGTCGCTTGACCATTACAGTCTCCTGAACAGGTGACATCTACTGTATTGACTAGACTAGCAACTAAAATAACCCCTGGATCTACAGTAACTGAACTGCTATCAAAACAACCATTGGCTCCAGTAGCAGTTACATAGTAATTTCCTGGGGCAAGTCCTGTCAAGACCGAGTCTGTTTGTCCTGTATTCCATTGATAGGTGAATGGACCAACACCTCCCTGTACAATAGGGGTAGCTGTTCCATTATTAATACCAGAACAGCCGACAGGTGTAGAAGTAACACTTACCACAGGGTTGGTGGTGGTGGTAATCATAATTTCACCTGAGTTGTCTCCACCCAAAGAACCAAACCCACCATCAATCTGAATGACATAAGGTGTATTGGGACGTAGTCCAGTATAGGTCTGAGACCAGTTTATAGGCTGAACGTCACAGGCGGTAAATTGCTGACAATCTACTAGGGTATCGGGATTGCCATCACAGGGAGTAGCATCCTGAAAAAGTGAAATATTGAATCCATCACTAGGAGTAATTCCTAGGATACAGTTGCCATTGACTACGGCATTGATAACAGAAAGTGTGACATCACTACCATTACAGTCCGATACAAAATAGTAATAGACAGAGTTTTCAGGATCGTCTCCTTCTGAGCATTCATCATAACCAGGGTCACTTGGAATGTTTTCACCTGTAGCTCCTGCTGTATTGAAACAATAAGGGATATTGGATTGGATTGGGAGTGTGAGGGCAGTTAGACAGTCGTCATAACCACAGCCTTCCGATACACATAATTGATAATCTTCGTCATCATCATCTCCATTTTCATTGAATACTTGAAGCCAGATGGTACTACCAGGGGCAGCGGCTATTTGTATAGACACATCATCACTGAATCCTCCTTGATCACAATCAATCGGTGTCAAGTTATTGCAAGTACCGCTATAGGCAGCTACCGTCAAATCAGAAAAATCGCCTATAGCACCGCCACCAACACCATCATCATTTCCTTCGATTACGGCATTACCAGAAGCAGGCATGGTAAATTGATACCAAGTATCTCCACAGTTCCCATTACATCCAGAACCAAATGCAGGGTCGTACGTAATTGTTGGGTAACCATAATTGTAAGTTTGGAAAGTACCATTAGCATTGAGACAAGAAGAGGCTTGAACGGTCAATGCAATGGCACTATCACAGTAATTGTTAGTTGGTTGAGGGTCACCTGCCAGACCTGTACCATAGTTGGGGTAGATGTCTCTAATAGAAATATCAAAAGTACCTTCTATTGTCAATCCAGAACCATCTACTTGAATAAAGTAGGTATCTCCTGGAATCAAACAAGTAGCTTCTATGTTTTCAGGAATCAAAGCAGTCGGGAAATTAGAGGTTTTTATGCGAGAGAGTGCTCCTGTACAACTATTATTGGAAGAGCTAAATACTCTAACCTCAGGGTCAATCCCAATGAATAGATTGGTAGAAACGACATCAATATCTACTCTACCAGAGGTGGGAGCGGTAAACTGATACCAAACGGTGTGCGTAGCGTAACCACCAAGCCCAGGTTCATTGACCTCTACATTGGCACAGACATTAGATTCACTGGTTAGTGTTTGAGTAGCAGAGGGGGTTCCAAAATTGAAAGCATTACAAATATCGTTGTTGTAAGGGAAGTTACTGGTACCGCCATTATCTCGGATACGGAGAGTGAAGTAGCCATCTTCATCACCAAAGGTACCATCATTTCCATCTACCTGTAGCCAATATACTCGACCAGCTTCCAAACAGTCCACATCCAAGCCTTCATCTCTATTGAAAGGATCGTAATCTGAATCAACCTCTAAGAAAGTGCCTGTACAGGCATTATTGGTGGAGTAATAGAGGGCCAACTCTAAATCAACATCATCTCCTAAGTTATTCGGGTCACTAAAGGCATCAATTTCTACATTACCTGATGCTGGAGCCGTAAAAGTAAACCAAACTGTATTTTCAGTACTAAATGCATTGGGATTGGGTTCACCTGGTTCGGTATCTGAACATAGATTGGTATAATCTACCCCATTATTGATTTGTCCTCCATTGGGTACTGTACCCAAACTAACGGCATTACAAATAATATTATATGGTGGGCGAACACCAGAACCATCATCTTCGATTTCTATCTGGAAATATCCCTCATTGTCGAGAATTGTACCATCTACTTGCACCCAATAGCGTCTGCCTGGGTATAGACAAGTGACATTCACTTCTGCATCAAAACTAAAGAGTGGGTCATCATCTCCATCTTCCACTAGTCTCATCGTACCTGTACATAAGTTATTGCTAGATTCATAAACGGCTAGTTGTAAATCTACATTATCACCAACGTTAGCAGGGTCTGAATCGACCTTGATAGTGACATCAGCAGTAGCATTAGGCCCAGTATGGTTAGGAGCTACAAAAGAAAACCAGACGGTTTGTTCGATACCAAATGGACTAGGTTCTCCTGCTTCTGTATCTGCACAGTAGTTGAAATAGCTGATACCATTGTTGATAGAGCCTCCAATGGGCACTGTTCCTAGGTTTTCGTGCTGACAAATCATATTATTGGTAGGAATAGGAACGGAAGCAGATTGTGTTAGTGTCAAGTCAAAATAACCTTGTCTATCCAATCCAGAACCGTTTACCATCAAATAATAGGTTCGATTTTCTTCTAAACATTGCACCAACATAGTCTCATCAAATAAGTCAATGAGGTCATATTCACTTTTGACTTCTGTCAAACTTCCGTTACACAAATTGTTGCTAGAAGAATAAACTGCCATTTGCAAATCAATAGCATCTTGATTTCCAAAAGGAAAAGGTAAGCTAGAATTTCCGTCAATCTCTACCGCAAAGGGACCTCCTGTAGCAGGAGTTGTAAAGGTGTACCAAACGGTCTGAGCAGGATTAAAAGCACTAGGAGTAGGGTCTCCAATATTATCTGCACAGAAGTTTTGTTGATTTGGAAGGCTAATTGGTCCTGCCCAAGGATTTCCTAAAGCTACTGCATTACAAATATCATCATTAGTAGCTAATATTGTTGCAGGGGTTTCAGTGATCGTAATATCAAAATATCCTTCATGTCCTTCTAGAATACGAGGATTGGCACCATCTACTTGTACATAGTAGGTGACACCTGGTTTGAGACAGAATACATCCATATTCAGGTCATACACCAAGTCATCTCCACTGATATGTTCTCTAAAAGGACCATTACACGATGGAGCTTCATAAATAGCTGCTTGTAAATTGATCGGGTCTACCCCTCCATTTAAGACGGGATCTCCCACTAATTGTAGTTGTACATTACCGGTAGAAGGGGCAACAAAGGTATACCAAACAGTTTGGTCTGCTGTAAATTGAGAGGGTTGAGGTTCTCCTGCTGCTGTAGCACAAAAGTTGTTTTGAGAGCCATGTTGAGGTCCTCGTGTTGTCCCTACAAATCCTCCTGTAGGATCTCCTAGTGGGATTGCATTACAGGGTAAATCATTTGGGCCAGCAGGATCTCTTGGATCAGCCCAGACTTCAATGTCAAAAATACCTACTTGTAAATCAGGGTCAATCAAAGAACCTTCTCCATCAACCATAATCCAATATTCTCGCCCAGGGACAAGACATTCAGCCTCCATTGTTTCATCCCAAAGAACACCAATTCCTTGATGTTGAGATCTAATTTCGGAAGGGAACCCTGTACAAACCATACCCGCTAAATCATACACGGCTACTTGCAAATCTATATTGTCCGTCGAAAATAAACCTTGATTGTCCAATCTTACTTCCACTTTACCTGAAGGGGGAGCAATGAAGGTATACCATACTCCTTGGTCATTTCCCCAAGCAGAAGGAATTGGTTCAAAGAGATTATCCGCACAATAGTTATTTTGATTGTTCAGGCCTACCGTTCCATTAGGAGCAGGAGCTCCCAATGCTATTGCATCACAGATCAAGTCATTAGGAGCAGGAAATATTCCTCCATCACGAACTTCAATATCAAAAATTCCATCTACGTTTAGTCCTGAACCATCTACTAGTACCCAATAGTTTTCACCTGGGGTAAGACAGCGAACTTCCAATTCTTCGTCAAACAATCCGGGTGTATAATCACTGGCGATGTTAGTAATTGTTCCAGTACAGGTGTTATTGCTAGAACCATAAACAGCCAGCTGTAAATCAACGGCGTCAGTTCCTAGAGGCCAAGGTAAATCAGAATCTGCATTGACAATAACATGTCCTGAAGGAGGTGCTTGAAATCGAAACCAAACCGTTTTGTCTGAAGCCCATGCTCCAGGATTGGGATCATTAGTATTGCTGGCACAAATATTAGAACGACTTAAGTTGGGGGTACCTACACTACCACCATTAGGAACTAAACCTAAAAACTCTGCATCACAGATCAAATCCGCTGCTTGCAAAATACCACCATCTTCTATTTGGACCCCAAAGAAACCTTCTTGGCCATCATTATTGATGATATTTGTATTTTCTCCATCTACCAATAAAAAATAAGTGGTATTAGGTTGCAAACAATTGACAGACATATCTTCATCATTGAACAATCCAGCTCCATTGTAGGCTTCTTCTATTAGTGTTAATGTACCATTACAAGCCCCGTTGCTTGATTGATAGAGGGCAAGTTGTAGATCAATATCATTTCCTCTATTTTGAGGGTCACTTTCTGCGTCTATCTCTATGACAGCAGCAGGTGTAGCACTGGTGGTAAACTGAAACCAAACACCCTGATCGTTGTCTCCACCCCAAGGATTTGGTTCAGCCGTATTGTCTGCACAGAAGTTACCATAATTACTCAAACTTCTATTGCCAATCGTACTAGTCGGATTAAGAGTGCCTAAGTTAACGGCATTACAAATAGTATTATAAGCGGCACCCGGTAGATTGAATGCTCCTGTTGCTGTAATCGTAAAATTGACACTACCAGAACTCGATCCATTGACAGCCAGCGTATAGGATACGCTAGCACCAGGAGCAGGTGTCGCAAAATTTTGACAAACGGTTTCTCTACAACTCTCACTAACAATACAAGCTCCTCCATCATCTTCAAAGGCTCTAAAACAAACTTGTATTTGAGCTGGATAACGATTGGCACAATTGAAGGTCTCATTGTATTGAGTACGAGGGAAATTATTGAAACAGGCTCCTGAACGAGGATATGTTTCCCACCCTTGGTTTTCGATATTGACTCGCCACTGAGGATCAGGAGCTCCACCAAAGAAACCATCCGTACAGGTAGTATTAGAACTCCCATTATCAATACGAACTTGCAATTGTACCTGTGCTTGTGTATTGGTAGACCAACAACAGGTTAGTAGGAGTAGGATAGGAAAGAGTAAATAATATTTCATAATAATATATTTTATTAGCTAAGTGGTAGTGCCTCAGCTCACTTTTTCTGATAGATAGATATACAAATATAATAAATAAAGAGCAGGTTTTTGATACTGATCTTGGTAGAACTTGATTGGTGTAGGAACGGGTGTCATAAAAATGACGATAGATTTGTCTTGTATCTTTTTAATACAAACGCATTATTAAGGTATAAACGTATTTAATCACCATAATCCCAATATATGAGAGTTGTTTTATATACTATTATTTTTTTATTACTGTCTTTATCTAATAATTTATTAGGGCAAGTAGATCTGGAAGGCAGATATTATCAAGAGAATCAAGTTGACTTCAAATTTAGAACAGATAATGCACAATGGTTACCAGAAGAACAAATTGAAAATACGATTGATTTTCTATTAGAGGATACGATAGAATCATCTGATCAATTTAGCATTAGAGTTTCAACCAATACGCCGATTGATAGTTTTGGTATTTGGGTGCAACAACATATTGCTTCTTACTTAAGAGAGCACGATTTAGAATCATCACAGCTTATTTTGAAAGCAGTAGAAGCGATTAATGAAGAAGAAAATGATTTGAGTAAAGAAGGACGATATGTGATGGTATGGATAGAGCATTGGAAGAAAATAGAACAAATAGAAGTCCCAACAGGAATAGTATTAGAGGATAAAGTAGAGGAAGTGTCAACAGAAGTTCAAGCAGTAAGTTTTGATAAAATAGAGGCGTTTTTTGAAAAAAAACAAACCACACAAACATTTGTATTACGAACAGATATAGGACAAGTTATAACTGGTGAGAAAGGAACTATATTAAACATCCCACCGAATAGCTTTGTAGATGAAGAAGGAGAATTAGTTACCGAAAAGGTTACCTTGCGTTTGAAGGAGGTCTACGAACTAGAAGACATGATAATAGAACAAGTGCAGACGACTTCTGAGGGCAAATTGATAGAAACTGGAGGTATGCTCTTTATAGAAGTTACCAACGCTGTAGGTGATACTCTTCAATTGGCAGAAAATAAGACGATTTCTGCGGTAATGGCGTCTGATGAAGTAAAACTCCCTAATATGCAAACTTTCGAAGGAGTAATAGGAGAAAGAGGAAGGATAGATTGGAAAGCAACAGGAGCACAAGTTTTATTGTCTAGTAACCCACGTAGTAACAGACGTTTTACGGCTAAATTGAATCGCCCTTATCAGGCTAGTAGTTTACCAAAAGTATTGGAGTTGGATTATAATGATATTCAGCTCTTACCCGATTTGCCGATCAAAAAGACTAAGCCTGAATTACTTATAGAGAAACCTCAGTATCCAAATTTAATAGCAGGTATCAAATACACCTTAGAGGAAGTAAGAGCAAAGTTTCCCATACATAAAAATGAGTCTAGAGATCATTACAATAAGCGTATTGGACGTAAAATGAATGCTCTTCGTAAGCATTATTATGCCCAACAAAATACCAATAAAGTAATCATGAGTGCTTACAGAAGTGATATGATTACTTACCGTAACGCAAAACGTTTATATGAAAGGCAAGAGTCAGCATATGCTCGTTATTGTGGTGAAATGAAGAAGCTATTTCAAATGATGTCCATCCAAGTACAAAATTTTGATTTAGACGCTTATGATCATGATCGTTATATACTTGGGCGTGCTTTTTCGGGATTAGACAATAGAGTGGATTATATTAACCAAAAATTGAATTTAATTATTACCTATGGAGAAAAAGTAGGAGAGAGGTATGCTCAGCTAGATTCTTTATCAAAGGTTGCTGTCGACGAACGAACGAGGATTAGGAGAGTACAGCGATTAGTACCTAATATGGATGGTATTTTTAATCCCTATTTAAATCTATTTAATGGGACGAGAAACAAAAATCGACTGGCTAAATTAAAGAGTTGGCTCAGTTTGAAGGAAAAGATTGTGTTGTTAGAACAACAAATAGACACCACTCGTCCAGTACTGACAGAAATAGAGTTGGAGCAAATCAGAAAGCTGTATACAGAACTTGAAGGTCAACAAGAATATAATAATAAACAAGAAGCTAGGACCTACTGTAAGAAAGCAATAGAACGAAATAAAAATAACATCTTATTTTTTTTAGAAGTAGAAGGGGCTTATCAAGAGTTGGATCTTGCTTTTGAAAGAATAAAACAAGAACTTGGGTTATTGACAACGGAAGATATTGTTAGTAGATATGGCAGTGTTTTAGAAATTAATAATTTGGGATGGATCAACTGTGATCGATTTATTCTAGATCGTTCTCCCCGTATTAATTGTGAAATTTTGGTGACGAATCCATCTAATACTCAATTTTATATGGTTTTTGAAGATATAAGTTCCATGATGCGATCAACTCAATTTGAAAGAATTGATACCAATAATAGTCGATTTACTTTTAGTAATATACCTTCCAATCAAAAAGTGCGATTAGTGGGTATACAAATCGAATCGCAGAAAATTAGTGGTTATTTTGTAAAAGAAGGACTCGTTAAAGATTTTAAATCAATTGAACCTATTTTTACAAAAACCGAAACGGAGGAAGTGTTAGAAACTATAGTTGATGTAGCACAATAGGAGTCTAAAAAAAGCTGCTCAATAGAAATTGAGCAGCTTTTTTTAGATGTATTCAAAATAAATCTAACGGTTAGGTACAGGACCATCACTAGGTACTGCTCTTCCTAAGTAGGGAGATACTCGTTGGATTATTTCCTTTTTAAATTCTTCATCTGTAGAACTTTGTACTAGAGAACCAACTTGTTGTATCATGCCTCTATTTTGACGAATCTCTAGGCTAAAGACATCTCGGTCTAGATCTCCTAAACCATCAAAATATTGTTGTTTATCTAGAATTTCGTCTAAGAAAATTCGTAAGTGTTCTTGAGCTTTCTCTTCCTCTCCTAAATTAAAATAGAAGTTGATACCAGACATTGCCATTTGACTTTCGTCATAAGGGAAGTTCATGTGAGGGAAGGCACTAAATACTTGGTCTAGCGTTGCAATCGCTTTTTCTTTCTTTCCTTCTCTGACAAGAGACTCTGTCAAACGCATGAAAGAGTATTGCAAACTATGTACTGAAGGCATGTAACTTTCATCAACAAACATATCTTTTTTATCGAAGTTACCCCATCTAAATTTGCCTGGGTTTTCTTCTGTACCAACCATATTATCAAACATAGTCTCTGTGTCAACACGACCCATGAAAATTGGCATATTACGACCATTTTGAACAGGTGTTTTGAATGGTACTATCCTAAGAGCAAGACCTTCTAAATTAAGATAATCTTTAAGTCCACCCATTTTTTCGGCACGACAAGTCACAGCGAAGTAGATTGGACGTTCCCATCCATTAGCAGCATTAGTCGCAATAATATCCATTAGTGCAATGTCATCTTTCATGAGTAAATTACCACCTCTAAGGTCAAAATACATTCTATCCATCAATAAAGAGTCAGGAATAGTATTTGGGATTGCTCCAGATGCTTTTGCTTTCTTTTTATCAATGTCAATATAAACTTTACGAGCAGGAATAAAACTCTCAAAGCGACCACTCCAGTTTGGATCAGGCCATTTATTTGGTGTTTTGGCAACAAAGTTAACCACGTCTACTAAGTTGATTGGTTTATCACCACGGAGAGGAGCAACTGGAAGATAATTTCTTTTAGCACCTTTATAACCTTCTCTAGGAATGGTCATCTTGACTTTAGGAGATTCGTTGATGGTACGACGCAATTGGTCAACATACCAATCTACTGCAAGAAGACTAAAGTTGATGACACGTACATCGGTACGAATGCCTTCTACCTCTTGAGCATACCAGAGTGGATAAGTATCATTATCACCATAAGTGAATACAATGGCATTTTTATCACAAGACTCTAAAAAATTGACGGCATAATCTCTAGCAGCATAGTGGTCTGCTCTAGAATGACTTTTCCAGTTTTCGCTTCCCATCAATGCAGGTGCTATGAGAGCAAGCATAAGAGCAATACCTGCGGAAGGCATACCCCCCATTTTTTCTTTAAGTTTACTAAATATAAATGGAACCGATAATCCAATCCACATACAATAAGTAAAGATAGAACCAACGAGTACATAGTCACGTTCACGAGGTTCTCTTGGAGGTTGATTAGAGAATACAATAATCGCTAAGCCTGTCATCAAGAAAAGAACTCCTAATGCAAATGCCTCTCTTGGGCGATTGGAAATATGGAATACTAGTCCAAGTAATCCAAGTATGAATGGAAGGAAATAATAGGTATTTCGAGATTTATCATTTTCAATAGAATCAGGCAAATCACTTTGGTCATATAGTCTATTATCAACAAAACCAACACCACTCAACCAGTTACCTCTTTTGGCATTACCATCGGTACCTTGCATCGCATTTTGACGCCCAATGAAATTCCACGCAAAATATCTTCCATACATATATCCAATTTGGTACTCTAAAAAGAAACCAATATTCTGACCAAAACTAGGCTTTCCTTCATCATCTAGTTCCATCCATTTGGCATATTCACCAGCACGATCAGAGTGACCTAAACGAGGGAAGAGCATCATATCAGATGGTTCATAAATAACCGCTCCTTTTTCATCTACTACTTCATATTTGTAGCTACCGTCTTTTTGCTCAATAGGGCGATAAACATCTTTTGTTTTTTGAAACCCTCCATTGACACTAGAACGAGCTGCTGCAAAGTGTGGTCCATACAACAATGGACGATCACCATACTGCTCACGATTTAAGTACGAAAGCATACTATAGGGATCACTAGGATTGTTCATATTGATCGCTGTATTGGCATTGGCACGAATGACAACCATTCCATACGAAGAAAAACCAATCAATACCATCGTAAACATCATTGCTCCTAAGTGCAAGTAGTAATTATTCGTCTGATGAGCATAGCGTAAAGTAGCAACAATTCCTCCAGTAAGTAGTAGAAAGAATAACAACACACCAGAACCGATCCCTAGACCAATACCATTGACCGTCATATAGTCAAAGAATGCAGCCATTTGAGGCAAACGAGGGATAATAAAGTATTGTACAGAACAAAGCCCTACAAATCCGCCACCAAAACCGATTAGTGATTTTTGCCAGTCAAATTGTGTATCATTAAGCTCCATTTCTCGTTTTTTGTAGTAAAACAAAACTCCAAGGAATGGGAAAGACAGCAAACTCAATAAGTGAACACCAATAGATAGTCCCATCATGTAAGCAATGAATACTAACCAACGATCTGCTCTTGGGCTTTCGGAGGTATACCAACGAAGAGATGCCCACATTACTAAACCTGTAAAGAAAGAGGATAAAGCATATACCTCGCCTTCTACAGCAGAGAACCAAACAGAGGTTGCAAATGTAGTAGACAAACCAGCGACAATACCACCACCCAAAATAGCTAATCTTTCACCGCTATCAGGTGTATTGTGTCTACCAACCAATGCTAGCTTGGCTAACATGATAGTAGATAAGGTCACAAACATGACGAGAAATGCAGTAGAGACACCCGACATCATGTTGAGTGCATAAGCGATATCAGATTTCTGATCCGATACCAATGAAATAAGATAAGAGAACATACGCCCAATCATCAAGAATAGGGGAGCTCCTGGGGGGTGAACTACTTCTAATTTGTGTGCGGCAGAAATAAACTCACCACAATCCCATAGGGATGTAGTTGGTTCTGCAGTAAGAAAATAAACAGTAGCTGCTACAAAAAACATGAGCCAACCTGTAAGGCTGCTAGCTAATTTGAAAGATTTCATGAATACCTATTTCTATATGTATTTGATATACGGTTTTTACAGAGTGTACAAAGTTAGAAAAACTAGCGTGCTATGCAAAAGAACAGCTTTGTTTTGTATATAATTAACGGAAGTAAACAGAATTCATAACATAAACTAAGTTTATTAGAGATTATCAAGGAAATCTGCTTACTTACTATACGTGTTTATAGGCTCTATTATCTTTTGAAGAATTATCTGAAAGAGCTTATTTATGTATTTTAGTTAAAAGTAGAGTAAAAAAAAGAAGCTCTGAAAGTAATTTAACTTTCAGAGCTTCTTTCAAATGATGACTAACTAAATAGCATTTTATTTTTCTAAAAAGTCCTTGATATTACCAACAATTGAGTTGATATAATCATAATTGACAGAATAGAATATTTGCTTTCCTTGGCGATCAGATGTTACAATATTAGCCAAACGCAGAATACGAAGATGCTGCGAAGTAATAGATTGCTCTAGTCCTAGTGTATTATAGATTTTATTGACATTAATTTTTTCATTTTTGTCAATAAAAGATAAAATCTCTAATCTCAAGTCGTGTGTTAATGCACGTAAAATTTCAGAAGCTGTGTCTAGCTTATCTTCATCTACTATAACCATATCGACATTCATATTTTCTAAGTTTACTATTTTATTATTAATGGTAGTGTTTTAGTTGGGGGGCTAAACATATTCTGCACGACTTATGCTTCGTGAGACGTCAAATTTTCTACCAATTCAGATATCTCTTCTAAACGTTGGTGATTGAGCGTGTAGTAAATAAATTTACCATTGCGATTAGTCAAAACAACTCCTTCATCTCTTAATGTTCTGAGGTGTTGTGAAGCTACAGATTGTTCTACGCGTAGTTTGACATAGATATCTGTCACATTCATAGATTCGTTTTCTTTTAGTAGCTCAATGATTTTCTTACGTAGGTCGTGTCCGATCGCTCTGAGAACTAATACTACTTTACGCAATTCTGCAAAATCTAATTTGATAGGAAATTCACCATTTTTTAAGGTGAATGTTTGTGCTTTTGCTTTTTTACTCATGTTAGAGATTAAAATTTTGATTATAAGATTTATACTACCCATAGAAATAAGTATCTCAAAAAAGATACTTACACCATTAGTACGATGATATTAATTAAAAGTCATCATTGTCTATGTTAAATAAATTATAACAATAAACATTAATATGTGGGTTAAATCTAGATTATTGTATCGTTGTGTGTGCTAGTAATGAAAAGGATTTGACCCCCAGATCAAACAAAAAATATAACTATTTGGTTAAAAAGAGTATATGATTTTCCCCGTTTACATTTCTTGTGCCAAATATAACGATTTTCAGAAAAATAAAAAAATAATAAATAAAAAAAGTCTATAAATAAGAGGCTTATTTATAGACTTTGAGAAAAGAATAAGACTTTACTTAAATTCTTGTTCTTTTGTTAAGATTTTTTATTCTGCTGTAGCAACTTCTTCTTCTTTTGCTTCTTCTCTTTCTGCTGCTTTCGCATCTCTGTAGCTTTTTGTCATTGACTCAAACTCTTCTTTAGAGATAGTTTTAACATCTTTCCCCATGTTTTCAGCTGCACCTTGTAGTACTTTCTGATCCATAAGCATATCAAAACGTCTTCTTGTTTCATTTTGGTCTGATAGGACACGTTTGATCATGTTATCCATCATTTCGCCATAAGCAGGAATCTGGTGGTTGAAATATCCAAGTACTTCTTGACGTACCATGTTTTCAATTTCTTCCATTTGTACTTCAGACTCATAACGCTCTGCTAGGTCTTCACGAATGATATTCCAACGAAGGCTTCTCTGGAAGTTTTCGAAATCTTTCTTTTCGAAATAGCTATCTTCTAGATCTTCGTTATTGTTTTTGAGCCATTTTTTCAAAAACTCTAATGGTAATTCAATCTCATTCTTAGCAATTAACTCATCAAATACTAAATCATTGAAATGAGCTAGAGAAGCTTGTTTGTAGTTTTTACCAATTTCGTCTTTAATTCTATCTCTGAAAGCTTCTTCTGTTTCAATATTCTCATTAGGGAATAATTGATTGAAAAATTCAGCGTTTAATTCAGCTTTTTTTACACGTTTGATTTCTTTGATGGTCAAACGGAACATTTCGCCTACTTCTGCTTCTTCTTCTAAACCTAGAATATGTTTTCTAACATGTTCAGCAGGTTTGTCTTCCATTTCAAATACATTGATATCAAATGTATCCTCTAAAGTAGCTGTCAATAAATTATCTTTCAATTCTTCATTGGCTACATCACGTAGAGCTAAGTAAGTCTCTTCTCTAGTAACACCACCTTCTTTGATTTGGTCACCATCTAATTCAGCTAAGCTGATTGTTAGCATGTCCGTATCGATGATATCAGTCACATTTTCTTCAAATCCAGCACCAAATCTTCCTCTTACTGCTTCTACCTCTTGATCTACTTGAGCATCTTCTACTGCAATATCGTAGTAGGGAAGTAGATTATCTAGAGAAAGTCCTTCTAGTTCAAAATCAGCTGTTAGCCCAATTTCAAATTCAAAAGAGTAATCTTCTGGTTTGTTGATATTCAATTGTACTTCTTTACCTGCTATTGGTAATGGTTGTCCAATTGTTTTTAGCTTATTGTCATTAATATATTTGTTGATACTTTCTCCAACTAGTTCGTTTACTTCATCTACTAGAAGTGAGTTGCCATATCTACTCTTGATCATACCCATAGGTACTTTTCCTGGACGAAATCCTTTGATTTGAGCTTTTTTGCGATAATCTTTTAGTTGGTTGTTTACTTTTGGTAAGTAATCAGATTTTGCAATTTCTACAGTCAAAACAGCATTCAATGCGTCCGTATTTTCGTGCTTAACAGTTGGCATACTTATCAGTAATTATAATAATAATGATTTGAATAAAAATAACAAAGTGCAAGTTGCGAATCTTACTATTAGAGCAAAATGATTCATGCAACTTGCACTTTTGTTTGATTTGGTGCGGGTGGAGGGACTCGAACCCACACACCTTGCGGCACTAGATCCTAAGTCTAGCGTGTCTACCAATTTCACCACACCCGCTCATAAATGCGATTGCAAATATAGGGTATGTTTTTAGAATACCAAATTTTGAATCACAAAAAGTCTGTTTTTTTTAAAAAAAAGTACAAAAAAGGTTCATTTTAGCCTTTAAATGTGCTCAAAACGCTTGATTTGACTAAGTTGGTGTGTTTTTTTTGATTGATGGAAAATTCCTTCTTTTGTCAATTTATCTTGCCTCACCCAAGCGGAAGCATGAATAATTTCATCTTTTTTTGTCAAAAGTCCCACATGAGTTATTTTGCCTTGAGCATTTTCAAAAAAAGCAACATCACCTGCTTGATGTTCTCCCCAATGGATTTTTTCACCTATTTCTACCTGCTGATAAGCATCTCGTGGTAGGGGATATCCCAATGTTCCAAAAACGACTTGCATCAATCCAGAGCAATCTATACCTAATGGGCTTCTTCCTCCCCAAAGGTAGGGGGTATTGATATATTTTTTAGCCAATTCGATGACGGCTGTACTATTATACTCAATAGGAGGCAACATTTCAGGATAGGGTTCATACATTGGAGACCCTAAAAATGTGAGTAAAGACTTATTTTTGTGGAAAATCAAAAAAGCTTGTTGCCTATATTGATACTGATCTTGATATACCTGTGGCGTGATAGCGTGATATTGGCTAGTAGGAATCCAACCTTGATAGTCATCATGCTGACAACGAATGTAGTACCAGTCAGATTCCTGTTGCAATATTTTATATTTTTCTTGGAATAGCAACTGGCTGACCATCTCACTACTGTGCTTGGCTTCACCACGAATGGGAATGGTTGATAAATGACATTGTCCCCAACCTAAATTATTAGATTTTTCCATCTTTCAGCATTTGAGCATATTGTTTAGCAAAGTAAGTTAGGATAACATCTGCTCCAGCTCTTTTGATACTCATTAGCATCTCAGGCATTGCTTTGTTGAAGTCTAGCCATCCATTTTGAGCTGCAGCGATCAGCATGGCACATTCTCCACTAACATTATAAGCTGCAATAGGCGTATCAAAATTTTGTTTTAGAATGTGGATAATATCTAGATAGGGGAGAGCGGGTTTGACCATAAGGTAGTCGGCCCCTTCGCTCCAGTCTAGTTCCGCTTCTATAAGAGCTTCTCTTTTATTGGCTGGATTCATCTGATAGGTCTTTTTATCGCCAGCTTTAGGGGCAGAATCTAGTGCATCCCTAAATGGGCCATAAAAAGCAGACGCATACTTGGCCGTATAAGACATAATGGAAACTTCTTGAAATCCATTCTCATCTAGTGTTTCTCTCATGTGCCCTATTCTTCCATCCATCATATCGGAAGGTCCTAGTATATCTGCTCCTGCTTGAGCTTGAGCGACAGCCATTTTAGATAAAATTGGTAGGGTCGGGTCATTTAGTATTTTGCCATTTTCAACCAATCCATCATGTCCGTCAGAACTATAAGGATCCATGGCAACATCTGTCATGATACAGCACTCTGGGAAGGTTTCTTTAAGAGTCCGAATCGCATGTAAATAGAAATTTTCTTCTGCATAGCTATAGCTAGCAACTCTATCTTTTAGTTTTTCTTCTACCGCAGGAAATAACACAAAAGTGGTAATGCCTAATTGGAGACAAGTTTCTACTTCAGGTATCAATAAGTCAAGTGACCATCTAAAATTGCCAGGAAGAGAACTAACCTCTTGTTGAATGTTTTTACCATCAAATAGGAATAAAGGATAAATTAATTGGTTGGCCTGAATGTGTGTTTCTTGTGCATGTAGACGAATGGCAGCACTTTTTCGATTTCTTCTAGGACGTATATACATGGTGTTTTTTGATAATATTGAATAAGTGAATGTTGAATTGTAAATTGGTGATAATAGTTCATGCTTAGAATGGAAAATTATTTCCAAATAGAAATTTACATGAAATCATTCCAATAATAAAAGAACCAAACAAAACAGTAGACTACTGTTGGGATCATAATGCCACGAACAAACTCATCCAGTCGTTTACGATTGGCAAAGAATGTAGGGACTAGATTGGTACAAATGGTCAGCAAAAATAAAGTACTGTCTTTGAATCCTCCCCAAATGATATGAGGGTTGCCTGTAATTTTATTGATGATGTCATTAACAACAATCCATTTATCTAGATGAACCAAAATGGGATAAAAAATGATTGGCAATAAGACACCAAACGCTAAACCAAAAGGAAAATTATTCTTAATCATGAATGTAATAAGTTGAATGCTTTGAAATAAGTTAGAGCTTAAGTTTTTGTGTTAACTCTGCTCTTGAAGATATTGGCAAAAGAAGATATACCTATCCTCTGTACTGCCTATGATATTTTCATAATGCAAGCATACAACATTTGTTACAAATTTTCTAATTTTCGTAGACTCTCTACAGCCTTATAATTGGTAAGATCATACTGGACAGGGACAACAGAGACATAACCGTTTTCCAATGCCCAGATATCAGAATCTTCCCCTGTGTCTTGATACTCATATTGTCCTGTTAGCCAATAATAAGAACGTCCCATAGGGTCTTTTCCCTCTAGGAAATCTTCTTTCCAGCTCCCTTTTGCTTGGCGACAAACCCGAATACCTTTGATTTCTTCTTTTTTTAGTTTCGGGATATTGACATTGAGTAAGTTGGCATTTCCCATGCCATTTTCTAATACTTCTTTTATTAGTTGAGTAGCAATGAATTTGCTAGGCTCAAAATCAGCATCTGCTTGATAGTCTAGTAGTGAAAATCCAATAGCTGGAATACCTTCCATAGCAGCTTCCATAGCAGCGGACATAGTACCCGAGTAAATGATATTGGTAGATGCATTGGAGCCATGATTGACTCCTGAAATACAAAGGTCAATTTTTTTATCCTTCAAGACCAAGTGTTTAGCTATTTTGACACAGTCTACGGGTGTACCACTACACTCAAAAGCAGTGACGTCTTTTCCAAATATATCAGAGGCGTAAACCCGAATAGGGTCTTCTATCGTAATAGAATGCCCCTGAGCAGATTGAGGACTATTGGGAGCAATGACATAAACATCCCCAAATTGTTTGGCTACTTCTACCAGACTTCGGATACCTTTAGCGGTAATACCGTCGTCGTTGCTGATTAATATTGATTTTCTATTCATGTTTTTCTTTAGTTTAGTATGTAGGAGGGAGATTTAAATGAGAAGGAGAGAAGCTATAAAGTAAATGAGAAGAATTGATAACTACTAATTATTAATTCTTCTCATTCATAAGATGAAAGACATTATTCTGTTCTATTTATAACGTGAACTAAGGGTTATAAAATAACATAACCTTTATTGACTTACAAATAATATCAAATGCCACTTTTGTTTGAAAGTGGAGATGATTTTAGGAGCTGAGCACTTCAAAAGTGCTTAGCTCCTCACTTTATCGCTTTGCTATTGATAATCAAGGTATTTGATCCTTAGTTTATGCTATATATAGCAATGGAAATTTAGTAACCAAAGAGGTCTTTTAGCGAAATTTCTTTGAACTCACCAAGTGTCTTTAGGTAATCGAGGTCCATTTTATCTTTATCACCTAACACCATATAGGTGTATTTTCTTCCTTTGATATGAGTGTCATGGAAATCTTTCAGTGCTTTCACTGCTAAAGATTTATCTTGAGCGAGTGCTTTATATTTTCCGTAGCTATCAGACCTAATGTCATGTTCTAGTCCTCTTTTTTCAGCCGACTTTTTAGTCCAATAAATATCAGTTTTGATAATTCTTTCTGATTCTATTTTTTTGACAATAGCATCTACTGAATTTGCAATTTGGTCTTCTGAGATAGGAATATCCTCAATAATACCTTGTAGAGCTGGTATTGCTTCTTTGATTTTATCGGTCTGAGTTCCTACAAACGCCCTTAAGTAATGTGCTTTATCTTGATCGTTGGGCGAACCATTAAAGGTATAAGCAGAGTAAGCCAATGCTCTAGATTCTCTTATTTCTTGGAAAACAACAGAAGATAAACCTGCTCCAAAATATTGGTTGTACAATTGGTTCATAATATGTTGTTCAAGATCAAAACTAGGCGTTCCTTTAGATAGCAGCATGACCTCAGCTTGAGCCATTCCATCAAAATTAACAAATAGAACTTGGTTCTTTTCGGTTTCTTGCTGGATGAAATTGCTATTAGGTGGAGTTGGTTGCAACTCGTCAGGTACTTTATGATATTTATCCAATGTGCTTTTGACAGCATTGATGTCTTTAGAACCATAATAGAACACTTCGTGCTGGTAGCTGGTCAAACGGTGTATTCGCTTGAGTAGGTCATTGGTAGAGACATACCCCATTTGGTCAGGACGTAGGCGAGAGCGGAAAGGCGAGATAGAACCATATATACCATAGTTCATGAATGCTTTTCGCATAATCGTATTCTTATCTTTCTTTTCGTCTTGGCGATCTTTTTGGAGCTGTTTTACCATTTTTTGGAGTACTTTCTCATCTCCTTGAGCATTGGCTAAAACATGCTCAAACAACTCAACGCCTTCTTCAAAGGAGCGGTCTAGTCCTCGGAGTATAACATAACTCACATCACTACCTGTGTAAACATCAAAACTAAGCCCAAGCTTAAAAAATTCTTGTTTGAGCTCTTCTGCTGTATATTTATCGGTACCTAGATAAGGAAGATATTTGATGGCAAGGGGTAAGACTTTATCCTCTTTTTCACCCATCTCAAAAATGTATTCCATCTCAAACGTTTCGTTTGATGTATTTTTGATATAGTTAAGCTCCACGCCACTAGTAAGAGGGGTAGTTTCAATATTTTTATCAAAATCTAAGAAAACAGGATTCTGTTTACCCGAAGGCATTGCGGTTAATTCTTTACGGAATTCAGATACGGTATCTCTATTCACCTGAATAGGAGTGATAGAGGGTTTATCTACTTTTAGTACATTGGGATCTTCTCCTTCTCGTTTGTAAATAATGGCGACTCCATTGACATCCATATACTTTTGAGCGAAGTTCATGACATCTTCTTTGGAGAAAGCACGCAAACGTTCAAATTCTTTGGTAGCTTCTTCCCATTTTTGATCAAAGATGAAAGCATCCATCATACTATAAGCTCGCCCCATTAGACGCTCTCTAGATTGAATTTCTTTGTATTCTAGGTCATTGACGATCGCGTCCAACATCCAATCTTCAAATTGTCCTTGCTGAAGTTTAATTACCTCTTTGAGTAGTAGATCTTTGACCGACAATAAAGGTTGTTGAGGATTAGGATCTCCATAAAGGTAGAAAAAAGAAAAGTCATTGGCAGACCAAATTCCAGCACCACTTTCTGCCCCAATAGCTTGTCTTTGAATGAGATTAATATCAATCAGGCCTGCTTTACCATTGTATAGCAAAGCTCCCGCTAATTTGCCTAATAAAGCTTCGTCAGTATTGGCACCAGGCATACGCCAGCCAGCTTGTACCCGTGCTTTTTCTTTACCATAAACCTCTTTGACGACAGGTTCGGTATAGTTAGGTTGTGCTTTTACATCAAATTTAGGGACTTTTTTAGATTTGAATTTGCCCCAGTACTGCTCTATCAAGGCCACTGCATTGTCAGGGTCGAAGTCCCCTGCCAAAACGATAGCCATATTATTAGGGACATAGTAGGTATCAAAAAAATCGTGGATTTTAACCATAGAAGGTATTTTGAGGTGTTCACCTGTCCCAATCGTTGTTTGTGTGCCATAAGGGTGGTTGGGGCAAAGAGCCTCTAGGTAAGCTGTAAATACTTTTCGCCCGTCTCTATTTTGAGAGATATTGAATTCCTCATAGACTGCTTCTAACTCTGTGTGGAAAAGTCGTAATACCAATTCACTGAAACGCTCTGATTCTATTTTGAGCCATTTTT
>CAYOJF010000032.1:27695-30988 GCA_964404215.1 uncultured Aureispira sp.
CCAATTCATTGGAAGGGATATTATTGACATAAGCGGTTCTATCTAATGAAGTAAAGGCATTCGTTCCTTTTGCCCCTAGCGAACTAATCATTTTATCATATTCATTGGCTGCTACTAGTTTGGCAGCATCGGAAGAAAGCTCATCAATTTGTTTGTAGATAGCTGCTCTTTCTTCAGGTTGGGCAGAACGATGTTGTTCGTATAGTTTCGATATTTTATCAAGCAATGCTTTTTCTTCCTTCCACTGAAGAGCACCAATTTTGCTAGTACCCTTAAACAACATATGTTCTAGATAATGTGCTAGTCCTGTTGCGTCGGCAGGGTCATTTTTAGAGCCCGCTCTAGTTACAATATAAGTTTGTATACGAGGGGCATCTTTTACGACACTCATGTAAACTTTTAATCCATTTTTGAGGGTATGTATTTTGACCTGCATAGGGTCATTTGCTACCGTTTCATAGCCATCTTTTGTCATATTCTTAGTCGTGTTGCAGCCCCAGTTTAGTGTACAGACACTTAGTACACTAAGGAACCCTATTTTTAGTTTTTTCATATAGCAAAATTGAAAGTCGAAATTGATTTTTAGAGTAGGTTTTAAAAAATGGAATTCTTCAAAAGAAACAGTCTAATTAGTACCAAACGCATTAATATCCATGTAAAACAACTTCATCAAGTCAAAATTAATGCGTAAACAAATCAAGCGATATTTTTATATCTACCCGTGAATGCTTCTCTTTATTCAATCTCTATTAGAGATTGCCTCAAAGGATTCACTCGTTCATCCATACAATCAAGTAAAATTATTTATTCTAACGTTTTTTTAGTTAACCTATTTAGTTAGTCTCAGACGACGCAATTTAATGGAAATTATCTATTGCCACAACTTTACTTTTTCATTTTGTGCCCAAATTTTTCGTAGGCCTTTTTTACCTTAGGAGCTACGACTGAACTACAGTAAGGCTGAGTGCCGTGTAATTTGAAATAGTTGTTGTGATAATCTTCAGCAGGGTAAAAAGTTCCAGCTGGTTCTATTTCAGTTACAATAGGCTGTTTGAATCGTTCTTGTGCTATACCTTTTGATTGTAGAGCTGTATTTTTTTGTGTTTCATTGTGATAATAGATGCCAGAACGGTATTGTGTTCCGATATCATTTCCTTGTCGATTGAGCGTAGTAGGGTCATGGGTATACCAAAGTATCTCTAGTAGCTCTTCATAGCTAACTATTTCGGGGTCGAACTCTATTCGTAATACTTCTGCATGCCCAGTATTGCCAGTGCAAATTTCTTTGTATGTAGGATGAAGGGTTTGTCCATTAGAGTAGCCAGATTGTACTTGGTGTACTCCTTTTAGATCCTGAAAAACAGCTTCTACACACCAGAAACATCCTGCGGCAAAAGTTGCGATTTCTAAATTTTCCATAAATCGTGGATTTGATTGATTAAATAATCAGAATTAGCAATAAATATAGATAAATCAACGTATCAAGTTCGTCTATAAACCAACAAATAACCTCTTGATAAGTTTAAGGGCCAATAATAGGACAAGCCTTATTTTAATTCTAAGTACTAAAACTGTATATTTGCAAAATAAACGATTAAAGTTTTACAGAAAGTTAATTAACAAAAAATAAATTCTATTACAATCTGTAATAGAGTCGCTTAATTTAAGCGATTTTGTGGAATTAAAAGTTGAATGATTAATGTCAAAACATAGATCGTTTGGAACCATTGAATAACCTTGTGAGTGTAAAGAGTAGAAGTAGGAACAAATTTCCTCAAATCTTATCAGTCATACTTACTTTAACCATAAAAATAAACATATAATAAGATGAACATAGCTGTAGTAGGAACTGGATATGTCGGTTTAGTATCTGGAACATGTTTCGCAGAGACAGGCAATCAAGTAATTTGTGTTGATATTGATGCCAAAAAGGTAGAAAGAATGCAAGGGGGAGAAGTCCCAATTTATGAACCTGGACTGAATGTTCTTTTCGACAGAAATACACAGAATGGGCGATTGAGCTTTACTACTGATTTGCAAGCAGCTGTAGAAGCGTCGGAAATTGTATTCTTGGCATTACCAACTCCTCCTGGAGCAGATGGATCTGCAGATTTGTCTTATGTGCTAGGAGTAGCCAAGCAATTGGGGAGTATGATTAATAAGTATACCGTGATTGTAGATAAAAGTACGGTGCCCGTGGGAACCGCAGAGAAAGTACATGCTGCTTTGGCAGAGAACCTAGACGAACGTCTATTTGATGTCGTTTCTAATCCAGAATTTTTGAGAGAAGGTGTGGCTGTAGATGATTTTTTGAAGCCAGATAGAGTGGTGGTTGGTACTAGTTCAGATAGAGCAAAAGAAGTGATGGAGCGATTGTATCACCCCTTTGTACGCCAAGGAAATCCTATTTATGTGATGGACGAACGTTCGGCAGAAATGACTAAATATGCTGCTAATTCTTACTTGGCAACACGTATTTCGTTTATGAATGAAATTGCTAATCTATGCGAAATAGTAGGAGCAGATGTCGATAATATTCGTAAAGGAATGGGATCAGATGGCCGTATTGGTAAGCGTTTTCTTTTTGCAGGCATTGGTTATGGAGGATCTTGTTTTCCTAAAGATGTCAAAGCATTAGCAAAGACAGCAGGTGAGAATGACTATGATTTCAAGATATTGAAATCAGTAATGGAAGTGAATCAACTACAAAAAAAGCGTATGGTGGCTAAAATTAAAGCACACTATGGTGGTAATGTTTCTGGTAAGACGATTGCGATTTGGGGCTTAGCATTTAAGCCTAATACAGATGATATTCGTGAGGCACCAGCACTAGAGTCTATTGATGAATTGCTAGAGTTGGGAGCTAAGGTAATTGCTTTTGATCCAGAAGCAATGGATAATGTAAAAGAACTATATGGAGATAAGATTCAGTTTGTGGATTCTAAATATGATGCTCTAAAAGGAGCCGATGCTCTAGCAATTATGACAGAATGGAATGAG
The DNA here is from genome assembly GCA_964404215.1 of uncultured Aureispira sp. GTDB lineage: Bacteria > Bacteroidota > Bacteroidia > Chitinophagales > Saprospiraceae > Aureispira. Next base: position 30,696 of record CAYOJF010000032.1, read on the forward strand.
TTCCGTACACCTGATTTTTCAGAGATCAAAACACAGTTAGCAGATAATGTTATTTTTGATGGACGTAATTTATTTGATCTAAGTTTAGCTCAGAATGCTGGATTGACTTACTACAGTATGGGGAGAAATATTGTAGAGTAGTAGCCAATAGTGTATGGTTGTAATTAATAGTGACCAACTATGGGTGTAAAAGGAATTAATAATTGTCATCGTGGATGTTTTATTGATTTGAATTTTTTATTGGAATGAAAAAAATAGGATAGGTTGCTGGTTCTTTGGATATAGCTAACCTA
>CAYOJF010000032.1:30998-33499 GCA_964404215.1 uncultured Aureispira sp.
GATCTAAGTTTAGCTCAGAATGCTGGATTGACTTACTATAGTATGGGGAGAAATATTGTAGAGTAAGCATTTAATTATGGGGGGAGTTAATTTTTAATGCTTTAGTGTTGAATTTTTAATGATTTTTCAATTGTAAATGAATATCGAACACTTGTGTATAGGAGTGATTGTTTTGCACAAAAAATAACTAGGCTTTATGCTGACTAAAATTACATTGACTAACTTTTTTTCCTTTGGGAAAGAAACGACTATTGAGCTGAATCCAGATATTAATATCTTGGTAGGTATCAATGGTAGTGGTAAGTCTAATTTTTTGCGTGCTTTAGAGTTTTTGTATGAGGGAGTAGCAGGGGATGGAATTCAGAAGTTGTTGATTCAGAAATGGGGGGGATTGGATAATGTGATTAGTTTTACCCAAAAAAATAATTCTGTTCGTTTTGAATATGAATTTCAAATAGGGTTTAAGAATATATTATATTCGATTCTACTGGTATCAAATACCAATACAAGTTATAGTTTTTCAGAATGTATTAAATACAAAAGAGGAAGTTCGAGAGATGAACAGTGGAAAGTGTTTATGAGATCTAGTGGTACATCAGATGGGTATGTTGGAGGGAGTTATTTATTAGAGGATAATGATGAAAAATTAACAGATATAAGTCAAACCAATAATTTTGATTCAACAAAACTGCTACTAGGACAATTACCTACAAAGAGTATTTGGTTCGGGAATTTTATCTTTTTCATCAAATCCCTAAAAATATACAATACCTTTAACACAAGTCACAACAGCCCTATCAGACACCCCAATATATTAGGACAAGGAACAGCCTTGAATGAAAATGGAGATAATCTAAATTCTGTCATTCAGAACTTACAAAATAATCATGCTATAGAGTATGACAAGATAGAAGAGAAGTTGAAAGATATTAACCCTAATTTTAAGGGTGTATCTTTTAATTACTTTGGTTCTAAGGTGTATTTATCTTTGAGAGAAAAGCATTTGAGGAAAGTAATTCCTATTGAGCAAATTTCAGATGGGACGCTGCATTATTTGGCATTATTAGCTATCTTTTTCAATCCTCAAAGAGGACAATTAGTGGCTTTTGATGAGCCAGAGACTGGACTACATCCAGATATGATTAATACAATTGCTAATGCTATCAAAGAAGCAGCTAGAGAGAATACACAATTGTTTGTGGCGACACATTCACCTTTATTGCTGAATTCATTTGATATAGAAGACTTGATTGTTTTTGAAAAAGACAGTACTAATCAAACTACTGTAACGAAAAAGACAGAAGAAGATTTTGAAGACTGGAATGATGACTTTTTAATTGGACAATTATGGTTGAGAGGACAGATAGGAGGTAAAAGATGGTAAGTATTACTATTTTTGTAGAAGGAGGGACTCTTCCTCCTCAAAATGATGCTGCAAACACGGTTGATAACAGTGTTAAATTAACAGAAAGTTTTAATAAGTTATTTAGAGGTGTTTTTGATGAAGATGAATTTAGTGTAAAAATTGAATTGAAAGGAGGGGAGAAAAATGCTGCTTCATTTTTCAAAAAAGCAGTAGCAGATGGAAAAGTTTCTACTTTATTAGTAGATGTTTATAAGCAAAAAACGAAAGAGGAAAAGATTGCGTATCTGAAGTTGGAGAAAGAACAAGGAGCTGTATTTTTTATGGTAAGAGAAATGGAAGCTTGGATTTTATCACAACTTGATGTAATTCAACAATTTAGTGAGTTAGAAAACTTGGATAGAAAAAGAGAAGAACAACTTATTATTAATCATAAACAAATCAAAGAAAAGAAGATACCTGAAATAGACCATCCAAGTAAAGCTTTGAAAGTGATAATGGAGTATTTTTTTAAGAAAAAAAATGGGAAAAAGTATAAACATGGTAAATTAAAACATACTCCTACTATGATAGCGTTATTGGATATACAAAAGTTGAGAGAAGATTTTGAAGATGTAGAAAAATTGATTCAGTATATTCAATCAAAGAAGCAAACAATCTAAGAAAACAAGACATAAAATAATAAAATGAAAAGGGTATTAATAACAGGAGCAGCAGGCTTTTTGGGTTCACATTTATGTGATAGATTTATAGCAGAAGGATTCCATGTCATTGGGATGGATAATTTGGTCACAGGTAATATTGCGAACTTGGAACATTTATTTCCATTGGAACAGTTTGAGTTTTACAATCACGATGTGAGTAAATTTGTACATGTAGCAGGAGAATTGGATTACATTCTTCATTTTGCTTCTCCAGCGAGTCCTATTGATTATCTTAAAATTCCTATTCAAACACTAAAAGTAGGTTCTTTAGGGACGCATAACTTATTAGGATTGGCGAAAGCTAAAAGTGCTCGTATGATTATTGCGAGTACTTCAGAGGTTTATGGAGATCCATTGGTACATCCACAGACCGAAGACTATTGGGGGAATGTGAATCCGATTGGACCAAGAGGAGTTTACGACGAAGCGAAGCG
>CAYOJF010000032.1:33509-48490 GCA_964404215.1 uncultured Aureispira sp.
GGCTTACCATACTTATCACCAAGTAGAGACAAGGATTGTACGTATTTTTAATACCTATGGTCCTCGTATGCGAGTAGATGATGGGCGTGTCATGCCTGCTTTTTTCTCTCAAGCAATGCAAGGGAAAGAATTGACTATTTTTGGGGATGGTTCTCAGACCCGTTCTTTTTGCTATGTGGATGATTTGGTAGAGGGAATTTACCGATTATTGATGAGTGATTGTGTCATGCCAGTCAATGTAGGTAATCCTGATGAAATTACAATTGGTGAATTTGCAGAAGAAGTCATCGAAATGGTAGGGAATGGTAGTATTTCTTATCACCCATTACCAGTCAATGACCCCAAGAAGAGAAGACCTAATATCGAAAAAGCAAAAGAAGTATTGGGATGGGAGCCGAAGGTGAGTCGTGCGGAAGGAATGAGAAAAACTTATGAGTATTTCAAAACAGTAGTTCCTAATATTGAAGTAGTATAACTAATATGAGTAAGAAAAATCTATTAATAACGGGAGGAGCAGGGTTTATTGGCTCACATGTGGTTCGGTTATTTGTCGAAAAATATGCGGATTATCAGATTATCAATTTAGATAAATTGACTTATGCGGGGAATCTAGAAAACCTGAAAGAGGTAGAGCGTGCTACTAACTATACCTTTGTAAAAGGAGATATTGTTGATAAAGATTTTGTGAATGAATTATTTGCGAAATATCAGTTTGATAGCGTCATTCATCTAGCGGCAGAGTCGCATGTAGACCGTTCGATTAGTAATCCAATGGCATTTATCGAAACTAATATCTTAGGTACAGTCAATTTGCTAAATGCTGCTAGAAGTACTTGGGGAAATGATCTAGAAGGAAAGTTATTTTATCATATTTCTACAGATGAAGTATATGGTACCTTAGGGCAAGAAGGATTATTTACAGAAGAAACTGCTTACGATCCTCGTTCTCCTTATTCTGCTTCTAAAGCCAGTTCTGATCATTTGGTTCGAGCGTATTATCATACCTATGATATGCCAATATTAATTTCCAATTGTTCCAATAATTATGGTTCGCATCAATTTCCCGAAAAATTAATTCCTCTGTGTATTAATAATATAAAGAAAGGTCTGCCATTACCTATTTATGGAGATGGCAAATATACAAGAGATTGGCTTTGGGTGAATGACCATGCAAGGGCAATTGATGTTATTTTCCATCAAGGGATAACAGGAGAGACCTACAATATAGGAGGACACAATGAATGGAAGAATATTGATTTAGTTCATGTATTATGTGACACGATGGATCAATTACTAGATAAGCCTGTAGGGACATCAAGAGAACTGATTACCTTTGTGAAAGATAGACAGGGGCATGATCGTAGATATGCTATTGATGCGAGCAAAATTGCAAAAGACTTGAACTGGGAGCCTTCTGTAACCTTTGAAGAAGGAATGAAGGCAACAGTACAGTGGTATTTGGATAATGAAGAGTGGTTGGCTAATGTAACTTCAGGGAATTACCAATCTTACTACGCAGAACAATATGGGTAAGATATATTTTTGACATATTGACAAGTTAAAAAAAATACATAGAGTAACTCAGTATAAGATTGGGTTGCTCTATGTTGTATAATTATAATATATATTTGATATGAAATCTTTTTCGTTTTTATTGGGAGTACTCTTTTATTTTTTAAGTATTGGGGATACCACAGGGCAGATAGCACCTACTCCTGTAGAACCAATTACAAAACCAATTCCAGTCCCTATTACTCCTAATGGCAATCCGACGAATAATGGAGGCACGACGACACCACTAGAAAAACAGCCAACAACTGATTTAGGACAAGAAGCCAAGGAAGCAGAAAAGAAAAAAAAGAAAGAAGAGAGTGACAAACAGGAAGAAGAACGTAAAATAAGATTTAACGAACGCCAAGAACAACTGCCTCAGGCAAAAATATGGGGACAACAGCTGTTTAGGGACAAAAGTATAGAGATTTTTAGTGGTAATCGTGATATTAAAGCGATTGATAAATATCTACTAGGAGTGGGAGATGAAATATCGGTAACGATATGGGGACGAACAGATTACAGTGCGAGTGAGCCAATTGATGAAGATGGGTATATTAGTTTGTCTAACCCTTATAGAGGAACTCATATTCCGAGATTGTACTTAAAAGGAATGCGTTTTGATGAGGCCAGAAAAGCGATTGTTTCGAGATTGAAAAATCATATGAATGTGAATAATTCACAGGCATCTATTACATTGAATTATAGTCGTTCTGTAACCATCAATATCACAGGAGAGGTTTTTGATCCAGGAAGTTATACGATTCCAGCTGTTAATACTGCTTTCAATGCACTGGTAGCATCAGGAGGACCTTCCCAAATTGGTAGTGTTCGTAATATCAAAGTGTTTTCATCAGAACGCAAGGTGCGGACATTAGATGTATACGAGTTTATTAAAAACCCTAAAATAGCAGATGACTTTTTTTTAGTAAATAACGATTATATCTATATTCCACGAGCAGAGCGAGTGGTAGAGTTAGAGGGAGCGATAGAGCGACCTTATTTTTATGAATTGATAGAAGGAGAGGACTTGCTAGAGGTAATTGAACATGCTGGTGGATTGCGACCAGACGCTTATCAACGTAATATTCAAATCATTCGATATGAAAATGATGAAGAAAAATTGATTGATGTTGATCTTGCTACGCTGTATCGTTCCAATTCAAATTTTGAGTTGAAAAATGGGGATAGAATTTCTATTGATAGAATAGAGCAAGCATATGCTAATTATGTGACTGTAAAGGGAGCTGTTCGATTACCTGGCTCGTATGAAATTAAGTCCAATTCTACTATTAGTGAAGTATTGATTAAGTCAGGAATCATACGTTCGGCTATTATGCAAAAAATCTATGTCAAACGTTTGAGAGAGGATTTATCTATTAAATATATCCCAATTAATATTTTTGATGTATTGAAAGATTCTACTTCTGCTGAAAATCTAGTGTTGAAACCATTTGATGAAATAGAAGTCAAATACAAAGCAGATTTTATTGATAAGTATAATGTGAAAATCTATGGAGCAATTCGTCAACCAGGCGATTTTGAATACAGTGATTCTCTTACCTTAGCAGATGTACTGTACATGGCAAACGGAATTAAGTTAGAAGCAACCAATAGTATTGCTGAAATATCTCGATTGAAACTAGACGAAAAGGGGAATAGAACGTATGTGGTTTTCAAAGAGCTTCCTATTAATAGCGAACTAGTCATTGAGGGGGCAGAAAACTTTAGCTTAGAGCCTTATGATCAGATCTTTATTCGTAAATCTAAAGACTTTGAAACGCCCCAAAACATTCAGATTGATGGAGAAATTCGTCGCCCTGGGCTTTATACGATGCAAAATAAAGAAGAACGCGTATTGAGTTTAATTAGTAGAGCAGGAGGAATTACGGAAGCTGCTTTTCTGGAAGGAGCTCAGTTGATACGTAGGAGAGAAGGTTTGGTCTTATTGGATTTAGAAAAGCTATTAGACGAGGGAGAAAAATCTAGATTTAACTATATTCTTTTGCCAGGAGATCGAGTGATTATACCTACGCACAAAAATTTAGTATCTATTGCGGGTAGAGTGAACCATCCTCATATCAAAGAAACAGCAGAAATTGAGTTGATGGAAAGAGATTTGGAGTTAGCTAAGTTAGGGACACCAATAGAACAAAAAGAATATTTATTAGATAGAGAGAAGGCAAAAATAAAGAACCCTCTCAAGGTCAATATCCCCTATCATGAGGGAAAAAGAGCTAATTTTTATATCAAAGAATATGGGGCAGGTATAGATCGAAAGTTAGGCGGAAGAAAAAGGTTGGTTTATGTTCGATATGCTAATGGAGCAGTCAAGAAAACGAAGAGTTTTTTGTTTTTCAAAAAATACCCAAAGGTTGAAAAAGGAGCGATGGTTTATGTAGATGAGAAGGAAGTCAAGATTAAAAAAGTAAAAAAGAATCCAGTCAATTGGTATAGAGTAATAACGGATTCTCTAGCTGTGGTTACTTCTGGTTTGACTATATATGCATTGATTGCGGCCTTACAAAGGCAGCCTGAGCAATAGATTAAATAATAAGTAGAAGCAATCGACATTCTGTATTTAGATTGATTAGCATGTTATGTTGTATTGATGTACATAAAAAATGCTTATCATTTAGGAAAGAAGAAATGTAAATAATGGAAGAGAGTAATATAAAGGAGAATGATACAGCAACCTTCTCACTAAAAGTATGGATGCCAATTATAAAAAGCTATGCTTTTTTTCTATTGAAATTTTCTTGGCTAATGCTAATCGCGGGGTGTTTGTTAGGATGGTATCTTCGTAATCGAAAACTGAACACACCGACGAGTTATAAGGCCGAAATTTCATTTAAAATGGATGAATCTTCAGGGATTGCACAACAAGGTATAGCTAGTTTGTTTGGAGGAGTAATAGGGGGAGAAGGCTCCTCTGAATTAGCACTTAATTCGATAGAAGAAATTATTAAAACACGATTAATTATACAAAAGGCTTTATTTGACAAAAAGAAAATAAATAAAGAGGATAGTAAAGAGGATTTTTTGATCAATCATTATTTACGAACATTTGTATATGAAAAAGGAGACACTGCGACATTTTTTTTCGAAAATGATAGTATAAGCCCTTACAACCGTAAAGCAAATGGGACGTTATTATCTACTTATCGACAGATAGCAAACCGTTATATATTAGTGGATATTACTCCTGCTAAGATCATTTATTTGAAAACTACTTCTACTAATGAGGACTTTAGTTATGAATTATTGACTTCTGTATTTCATCAGTTAGATACTTTTTATAGTGAGGATAAGGTTAGAGAAAAAGAAGCGTTTTATGATATGGCTCAGAAACGAACAGCTGATCTTAAATCTAAAATGCACTCTGCAGAAACAGATTATACCAATTACTTGAATCGAAATGGTGCTGAGGCAGGAGGGTCTTTCAATACGACTATTCGAGCACAATATTTAGCCACCGATTTGCGGTCTGCTACAGAGGCGTATTTTATGGCTTTGCGTAGTCAAGAAGCAGCATGGGTCGCATTAGAAAAACAACGTCAGAGTAGAGTTTTACAGATTATAGATGCACCACTTTTTCCCTTGAAAGCAGATATACCCAATCCATTTTTGCATATGATATTAGGGTTCATAGGAGGATTTGTTATAGTAATGCTTGGATTGGTTGGGTTAAAGTTCACTCTAGATAATAGAAATAAAAAGGAAAAATCTACAGATTAACAATATACTCTTCAGTAGTCTCCAAATGTATGGAGTATAGAGCATAGTTAGGGCAAGACATGGAAGAATTATTACATCATATTGGTGCCTATGGGTACAACCTCAAAAATATTATCCACCCAATTAGTTTGGTGGTTAATATCATTGTTTGTACGCTATTATCATGGGGAATTGCTCATTTTTATGTTCGATATGGTAATGCGGTCTCCAATCGTAGACGTTTTGCGGCTAATTTTGTTCCTTTGGCACTGACCACAATGGCGATTATGATGATTGTACAACCGTCTGTTTCGCTTTCGCTTGGTCTTGTTGGGGCATTGTCGATTATTCGATTTAGAGCAGCTATCAAAGATCCAGAAGAATTAACGTATCTATTCCTAATCATTGGAGTAGGATTGGCGACAGGTGCTGATCAGCCTTTAATCGCTATCATTATTATTTCATTTGTGCTACTTTTTTTGTTATTAAGCAAGAAAGTAGGCAAAGATCCAGCTTTTTTGGACGAGAATAGGATGTATATCAATATTACAACTGACCAGAATGATATTGTTGTTATAGAAAAAATATTAAGCGGCACACTAAAACAAGTAGCCCTTAAGAGGATGGATACGATCAATGGAGGATTAGATGTTAGTTTTATGGCCAAGTCAACAGAAGTCGCACAGATTCAATTGGTGAAAGATAAATTAACAGCTTTGTCAGATTACACACAGGTTTCTATTGTAACACAACCAGATTTGATTGTATAATGCTTCGCTACGAACGTAAATACAGGATTGAGCAAGTTAGTCTGACGGTTGTGGAGCAAGTGATTAGAAATCATCCTGCGTCCTTGATTAAGCTGTATCCAGATCGTCAGATTAATAATATATATTTTGATACTAATGGGTTGACAACTTACCATGATAATGTGATGGGAATTGCTTACCGAAAGAAGTATCGAGTTCGGTGGTATGGTTATGAACCTACAGTGGTTAAAGATCCTATACTGGAAATTAAGGTACGTCAGAATGAAGTTGGGACTAAATTATATTATCCAGTAGATATATTTGATTTTTCTAATCTAGATGGAGTAACCAAACAAGTGAACAGGTATGTTTTTCCGAATCAGATTCAACCTGTTTTGCAGAACTCTTATAGACGGTCGTATTATGGTACTCGGGATGGGAAATTTCGGCTAACATTAGATTGGGATTTGAGTTATGCTAGTTTAAGGCACCGTCAGAGATTTCAAAAACATCATTTTCAACAAAAAAATGTGTTTGTTTTGGAATTGAAATATGCTCAAGAATTAGAGCAGGAGTCGAGTCGAATAACACAATATCTTCCTTTTAGAAGAACAAAAAACTCTAAGTATGTTTCAGGAATAGAGTGGTGTTATTAGCAAGACACACTCAGAGAAAAACCCTATTAGTTGAAGTTGTTTAATCTTTCTATTAGTAGGCATGAATAGAGACTTTAAATCACTTCTTTAACTTCATTGTAAGATGGCAACCTATAACACATGAATTATCATCGCTATTATATTATATGGGGGATTATTTGGTTTCCTATTATTAGTTTATGGGGACAAACTGCTCCTAGTTGCCCCCTGCCCGATAATGCAGCAGCACATGATTGGGCAACAAAAGGTAAAGATTTATTTAAGCAAGGTAGTGCTGAACAAGCAATTTTTTACTTTGAAAAAGCAATAAAAGTATATCGGACTAATGGGTGTGATAGTAATACAACATTGATAGAACGTAATCTTCTAAAGTGCTACTTTTTATTAGATCAAAAAGACAAATTTCTAAAAACCTACCGACAGGCACAGTTAACTATTGATACTCAAAGTACTTCAGGTAGAGTACGAGTAGGACGCTTGTATTATCTTTATTCTAGATACTTATTAGAGCAGGACAAACTAGATTCAGCACATATTTATGGAAATAGAGCGATGCAGCTTTTGAAAACAGCCACCGTCTGGAAATATACAATTAAAGTTCCTTTACATTTAGCTTTAGTTAGTTATTATGAGCAGGATTATGAAACAATGGAAAAGCATATTGATGCTGCCTATGATATCAACACAAAATACCTAGATAATGATAAAAAACAACTGAATAAAATTACGGAATTATATGCAGGACTTTATTATAAAAATGGGGATTACCGAAGAGCATTAGAGAAGACGAAACGTTCTTTGGATCAGAGTTTAGCTACTATGAATACTCCTCAGGATACCGTTAGAGTAGCTAACTTGTATAATAATATAGGGTTGTATTATATAGAGCTAGGAGATATTTACAATGCAATTGATTATTGTAAAAATGCTTTGCAATTATCTAAAAAAATGGGTGAATATGATGCAGTTGCTACCATTTACCTGAATATGGGGGAACTATATGATAGGCAACAAGAATTGGAGAAAGCACTTTTTTATTATGAGCAGGCTTTGTTGGCACTACCCAAAATAGTGGGAATAGCTATACATGAAGTTCGTAGAATTAATATCGCTATTAATAACAATATTGCTTCCGTATCAATCAAACTCAATCGCTATAAAGTGGCTTTAGATGCTTTAGAAAAAAACTTAGTGTTACACAAAGAGGAATCTAGCAGGCTAGATGAAACCTATGTGGTGTTAGGGAAATATTATGAAGCAAAATCAGCCTACAGTAAAGCACAAGCATATTATAAAAAAGGACTGGAGATAAAGAATGATATTTATGGAGAGAAGCACCCTAGAGTAGCCGACATCTATTACAGTTTGAGTACTACTGTTCGTAAAGAAGGCAAAGTAAAAGAAGCGATGGACTATCTTACAAAAGCAGAAATCGCTTTACAGATTCCAGGAGATACACTGACCAATGGCACTATACAGGTGTCCAATAAGAATACTTTGCTTAAAGTTTTAAGTACAAGAGCAAAGTTGTATAAGGAACAAAAAAAGACACTCTTAGCTTTTGAAACCACTCAAAAAGCAGTAAAAGTATTGGACGAAGTACGCATGGAATTTAAGGAAGAAGCTTCTAAAATTTTCATTCTTCAGACCATGATTCCAACGTATGAACTTTCATTGACATTAGCCTTGGAATTATACCAAAAAAATAAACAAAGGGATTATTTGGCTTATGCTTTTCAGTTGATCGAAAAAAGCAAGGCTGTTTTACTACTAGATGCATTACAGGTAGAAAAAGCACGTGATTTTGGTGATGTGGATCCAGTGTTATTAGAAGAAGAGCACAGAATTGATAGGCAATTGACCAAAAAAAGAAAATTGCTTTTTGATGCAAAAGCACTGCGAGAAACAGAAAAAGCGAATCAACTCCAAGAAGAAATACTCTTGCTCAAACGAGCAGCAGATAAATTGCAAGCTCAACTGAGAGAAGAGTATCCAAGGTACCATGAACTGCGGTATGAAAACAATATTGCTAGTTTAGAGATGGTACAGCAATATCTAGATAAGGAGACAACTTTGATTGAGTATTTTGTAGGGAATCAAAATCTGTATATTTTTTCTGTTCAGAAAGATTCAGCTTGGTTATCTACCGTTCCGATTGACCTCAATTTTGAAAATGCTATTAGAGCTTTACGTAGTGCTTTGACTAATATTAGTTTGACGATTAAGGACGAAAGGAGTGCTTATCTATTATTGACAAACAATGCTCGAAATATTTATCAAAAGTATGTAGCACCTGCGATAGGACAGGAGTTGCCCAAGCAGTTGATTGTTGTTCCAGATGGGCTGCTTAATTATGTGCCATTTGAAGTACTGTTGACCGAAAAGCCAAACTATAAAGAGACTTCTTTTACGAATTTGCCTTACCTTATCAAAACAACAACAACCAATTATCATTATTCTTCTTCTTTAATGTTGTTCAATAAGCAGTCTGCTGAATCTAGCTCTAAAACAGGAGAGTTGTTAGGGTTTGCTTCCTCTTATCAGAAAGATTTATTTGACAGTAGTCAATCTATAAAGGGGCTTTCTCGAAAACACCATGATTTAAGAGCAGGATTAGATGAATTGCCTGGGGCTTTAGCTGAGGTTGCCTATCTCGAAAAAACGTTTAAAGGGCGTTTTTATAGCAGAGAAAAGGCAAGTGAACAGTTTTTTAAGACAAAAACCGAACAGCAGCATTATAGTATTATTCATCTAGCGATGCATGGTATTGTTGATCCTAAAGAGCCTAGTTTTTCTAGTCTAGCTTTTACTTATATGAATGATTCGATAGAAGATGATTTTTTACATGCTTATGAATTGAGTAGTTTACATTTGAATACAGATTTAGTCGTTTTGTCTGCTTGTGAAACAGGATTTGGTAAATATACAAGAGGAGAAGGTGTCTTAAGTATGGGACGTAGTTTTATGTATGCGGGAGCTCCTAGTTTAGTGATGACCCTTTGGTCTATCAATGATAAAGCGACGTCAATATTGATTAAGCAGTTTTATCAATATTTAGAAGAGGGATACCCTAAAGATGAAGCATTGAGACTAGCCAAGTTAGATTATATGGAGAGTTCCAAAGGAATAGCTACGCATCCTTTCTTTTGGGCAAGTTTGATTAGTGTAGGAGATACTAACCCTCTGACATTGCAGGGAAAAGGCTCCAATTATGGATGGATAATTGGTGGTTTATGTTTAGTACTAATTGGTGGATTGATGTGGCGAAAAGGAAGCCAGCAAAAGGAGGTAGAATAGAGGCTAAAATGTATCTTTTATCATTTTTTTGCGTACAATTGCAGTGAGTATCCTTTTTAGACATGCTCTTTTCATTTCTACTGGTCAATTACAACTATATGGACAATTTACTTCATTTACTCGAAAATGAGGAACAACCAACTACTAAACGTTTATATGCTCAGGTCGTTTTGCCTGTAGCCATACCCAAACTATATACCTATAGTATTCCACTGCATTTCAAAGATCTGGTACAGATAGGGACAAGGGTAGAGGTACAGTTTGGTAAAAATAAGTTGTATGCTGCATTGGTATACGAACTACATGATAGAGAACCAGAAGAATATGTTCCCAAACCAATTATCAATGTATTGGACGAAGTCCCATTAGTTACTTTAGAGCAATTTGGGTTATGGAAATGGATTGCCCATTATTATACTTCATCAATGGGAGAGGTGATGCAGGCTGCATTGCCAGCAGGACTAAAACTTACGAGTGAAACAAAGGTACTTTTACGTCCCGATTTCAAAGAGGATCATTTTAGTATATATGAACTAAAGGATAAGGAATATACGATTGTAGCAGCTCTTTTTGTCCGAATAGAGATGTCTATAGCAGAGATACAAGAAGCTCTGGAACAAAAAACTATTTATCCCTATATCAAAAGTTTATTGGACAAAAAACTCATTTTTGTTCGAGAAGAGTTGAAGACAAAATATACACCCAAGAAAATTGATTTTGTACAGTTGGGGGAAGCATATAGAGGCGAAGAACAGCTTTTGCAATCAGCTTTCGAACGTTTAGGTACTAGAGCCCTAAGACAAGTAGAAACGCTAATGGCCTATATTCAACTGAGTAAGGAGATGGAAGAAGTTCCAAAAGCAACCTTGTATCAGCGAGCGAATATTAATTCAGGTATGCTCAAAAATTTAGTGGATAAAGGGGTGTTAGAGATTTATCAAAAGAGTATTAGTCGATTGGATAGTTATGAAGGTGATATTTTTGCTAATTATCAACTTTCTCCTGCTCAACAAACCGCATTTGATGAGATTCAGACTACTTTTGAAACAGAATCCGTGACGCTCTTACATGGGGTGACCGGAAGTGGTAAAACACAGGTATATGTCGAATTGATAGAAGAAGCAATCGCTAGAGGTAAACAGGTGTTATATTTGTTGCCCGAAATAGCTCTGACAACACAGATTGTTGGTCGATTACAAAAGCATTTTGGAGATCAAATTATTGTTTATCATTCTAAATTTAACAATAATGAACGGGTAGAAATATGGGAAGCAGCATTGGCAGGGACACCAATTATTTTGGGAGCAAGGTCAGCTTTGTTTTTACCTTTTGTAGATTTAGGATTGATTATCGTAGATGAAGAACATGATCCGTCCTATAAGCAAAAAGACCCTTCGCCACGTTACAATGCACGAGACACTGCCGTATATCTAGCACATCAGTTTGGAGCAAAGGTATTACTAGGTACAGCGACCCCATCCCTAGAGACATACTATAATGTATTGCAAGGTAAATATGGATTAGTAGAACTCAAAGAACGTTTTGGGGCGGCTACACTACCTCAAATTACTATTGTAGATGCAGGGGAAGAGGTGCGTAAGAAACGTATGAAATCTCATTTTACTCAACAATTGTTAGATGAAATTACGGCGACGCTCGAAAAAGGAGAACAGGTTATTTTATTTCAAAATAGAAGAGGTTACGCTCCTGTCTACAGTTGTAATACTTGTGGTTGGGCAGCTCACTGCGATAATTGTGATGTGAGTTTGACGTATCACAAATTTACAAATGATCTTCATTGTCATTACTGTAGTTATCATCAAAAAAAACAAGGCAATTGCCCTGCTTGTGGTAGCCACAATCTAACATTACAGGGATTTGGAACGGAAAAAATAGAAGATGAGTTAGCGATTTATTTACCAGAGGCAAAGGTAGCTCGCATGGACTGGGATACGGTGAAGGGGAAGCATGGACACGAAAAAATTATTGAACAGTTTGCAGCAGAGGAAGTCGATATATTGGTCGGAACCCAAATGGTGACCAAAGGTCTTGATTTTGATAATGTCGGCTTAGTGGGGGTGTTGAGTGCTGATCAGATGTTACATTTTCCTGATTTTAGAGCCACTGAAAGAGCTTTTCAGTTGCTGTGTCAAGTGAGTGGTAGGGCAGGACGTAAAAAGAAAACAGGACGTGTTTTTATTCAAGCTTTCAAGACAGGGCATCCTGTGTTGCAGGAAGTAAAGAAATTAGATTTTACGAGTTTTGTCAATAGAGAACTACGAGAACGAAAAGACTTTGCCTATCCCCCTTACTTTAGAGTTATTCATATACAGATTCGACACAAAAAGCCTGATATGGTCGAAAAAGCAGCTAAATTCTTTGCAGAAAGTCTACAGACTAAATTAGGAAACCGAGTGTTAGGACCCGCTACCCCAGGTATTTCTCGCATCCGAACCTATTATTTAAGAGATATATTGATTAAGCTGGGTAAAAATTCTAAACAACTAGAGGCAACGAAGGCTTTTATTCTCAAAATAGAAGCACACTTGAAAGCTCAAAAAGGCTTCTCCACGATTCGTGTAGTGGTAGATGTGGATCCTTATTAGGGGAAGATTAGTAAAGAAATAGTAAATGAAAATGACCTCTAAATTCAAAAAATATTCCTTATATTTATTAGTATCCATATTAACCTAAACATCGACCTTTAACAAGTAAATAATGACAGACGAACTCAGAGAAAGACTAGAAAATTTACTCTTGACAATCAAAGAGTATGAAAATCAATTAAAGGAGACAAAGAAAAGTGGAGGAATTCCACCTGTTCATCGCAAGAATATCAGTGCTGTCAAAGTTTTGTATAAAAGTACAAAAGCATTTCTGAAGTCAAATCAAACGAATTGTTATGCTAAAGTAGATTTGGTTAAACCTATATCTACCTCACTTTTTACTCGAAAAAACCAAGTCAATTTGGAGGTAGTAGCCGAAGGAGAGCAATGTAAGTGGAAAGAAGAAGCTGTTCAATTGAAATTTGGGATTTTAGAAAATAGAAAAAATACTGTTACTAGAACACTTAGTTTGTCTTCATCTGAACTAAGTCATACGGGGAATGATTCAGCAGGAATAGTTAATTTTTTGTTGACTTTCGAGATCAATGAAAATACTGTTCAAATTGATTTCATGGGAACAACTTTTCAGTTGCAGTATGTAGCATACAGTGCTATAAAATTAGATACGAAAGCCAATGCCATTCAAACAAAAGAGTATGTTGACCCTTTCTTAGCTAATGCTAATACTGGTTTGGATGAAAAATTAAAAGAAGTATTCCCTTCTGTACAATTTATAGAATACAAAGATAATCAGGGTAATGTAATAGAATGGAAAACTACATTTGAGCCCAAGAGCATATTGAAAGCTCTAGAAAAGACTGCTGAATTGGCACAACTTCCTGAAGGTGCAACAGCATTATCATTGGAAGAATTGAAGGAGTATAATAAAGAAATAAGAGCTAGGAAAAAAGAACTGTTACCAGTCAATGAGGCACTCAAAAAAAACCTACAAAGGTATATTGATTTGGAGCTTAATTATGAAGGTAAAGACTCGAAAACTGTTTTTGATAAGGAGTATAAAGATACCATCCAATCTGTACAAGTAGTAGTAGACGCTATTAGCAGAAGACTAAAGGAATTAGAGGATAGTATCAACCAAGTAAGAGTATTGAAAAAGGAGTGGAAAGTAAAAAATCAACCTGTAAAAGTCACGGCAGAAGATAAAATGCAACTCTACAGGGATAGATGTGATACAATCAATGAAATATTAATTTCCTATCCAGAAAAAGACCTAGACTTTAGAGAGTGGGAGGAAGAAATGGAAGCCATTAAAGAAAAAATCAATGCATTGAAAAATGACTTGACTGGATTTTGGGATACGCTGGAAGAGAAGGATCAAAAAGACCTAAAGCTCAATTATGATAACTTATTCAAACGGACAAATAATCTCCTAAAGCATAGAGAATTGAAATCCAAAGAAAAAGATATAGAAAAAATTAGGGCAATAGATGAAGATGGATTTTTGGAATACAAAGAAGGGGAAGATAATTTTTCGGACGAAGAAAAAAGAAAGTATACCCCTCCTGAAGAGTACCTAGAAAATTTGAAGCTAAGTGGAGGAACCTTTAAACTAAAACATAAAGACCCAGAACTCCCACTAGTTGATCCCGAAAAAGGAGTGGAGGTAGATGATATTGACCAAGGAGGAGTGGGAGACTGCTATCTATTGGCAGGACTCGCCAGTATAGCGGACCAAAGTCCTGAACTGATTAAAGAGATGGTCAAAGAAGTAGACGGTAAGTTTCAAGTGACATTCTATGAGGGAGATATTCCTATAGTAGTAGAAGTAGACAATAAACTCATGTATAAGGACATCAAAAAAATGGATGGGAGTAGTGATAAGGAAAAGAGTGGCTTCTTAGCAGCAAAACCTAAGGACGATATTTGGGTGCCTATCATAGAAAAAGCTTATGCCAAATTGGTAGCAGATGGGGACTATGCCAAGAAAAAAACGAAAAAGAACAAAAGATCCATTAATGGAGGAGTAACCGAAGATGTACTGAAAGTCCTACTAGGAAATAAAGTAAAAAATCCAACAAAAATTTACTTGGATGAAGCAGGTAATTTGACGACCCAAAAGACTCCAAAAGAGTTTGTCAATCCAGTAAAACTGGGTGACGTATCCCTGCCTGATTTGAAGAAAATCATCCTTTCTGCTCGCCAAGAAGGGCATCTACTGAATGTGGCCTCCCCTAAGTCCTATAAAGGAGGAGATGGACTAACAGATGAACATATCTTAGACATTGGGGAAGGTAATTATATGCTATTTGGTCATGGCTATACCTTAACAGCAGCTAATGATAAGGAAGTGACCCTATTCAACCCACATGGTAAGGATAAAAAAGCTAAAGAAAGACATATTTTTGATGAACAACTCAAAAAAGATTTTGAGACCATTAAAGCCC
>CAYOJF010000033.1:0-47814 GCA_964404215.1 uncultured Aureispira sp.
TGAATGTTTAATTTTGAATGCCTAACGTGCTATTGTACGAGCATTAAGCATTCAAAATTAAACATTAGACTAGGAACAAACTCTAAAAGCCCACCCCGTTGCTAGTTTTCAATAGGGCTATTATTCGTGCGTAACATCAGTTAATTACTTAATCATCCAATAATAACAATTTTGTGGATAAACAATTTTGTTCATTTGGTAGCCTTGCCTTATTTGCTCTTTTGTAATGCTTGTGTAATATCAGCAATAATATCATCTACATGTTCTAAACCAACGGAAAAACGAAGTAAGCCATCTGTAATACCAACAGCTTCTCTTTCTTCTCGGCTGAGTTTGGAATGTGTTGTAGAGGCAGGATGAGTCGCAATAGTACGAGAATCACCTAAATTTGCTGTCAAAGAAAGCATTTTCAATTCATCCAAAAAGCGTTTTCCACGTTCCAAACCACCTTTGATTTCACAGATAAATAAACCACCACCTTGTTTCATTTGGCTTTTCGCCAAATCATATTGAGGGTAAGAGGGAAGATGTGGGTATTTGACATGATTAATTTCAGGATGATGCTCTAAGAAACTAGCAATCGCATAAGCATTAGCACAATGCCTATCCATTCTGACCGCTAATGTCTCCAAGCTCTTGGATAATACCCAAGCATTGAATGGAGAAATAGCGGGTCCTGTTCGTCTACAGAAAGCATATACTTTTTCTATCAATTTACTTTCTCCTAATACTAAACCTCCCAACACACGTCCTTGTCCATCAATCCATTTGGTAGCAGAATGTGTCACTAAATGAGCACCATACGCAGCAGGTTGTTGCAAATAAGGAGTTGCAAAACAATTGTCTATATTAAGGATAAGTTCATGTTTGTTTGCTAATTTGCCTAACCATTCCAAGTCTATAAAATCTAGGGCTGGATTGGAAGGGGTCTCTGCAAAAATCATCTTAGTATTAGGCTGAATAGCAGCTTCCCACAATTCAGGATGTTTGATGTCAACATAGGTATAATCAATCCCCCATTCAGGAAGGATTTCTGCTAATATGCGGTGAGTATTGCCAAATACCGAACGACAGGAAACGATGTGATCTCCTTTTTTGAGCAAGGCAGCCATTGAGGCAAATACAGCAGACATACCAGATGCTGTAGCAAATCCATCTTCAGTACCTTCTAATAAGCACATTTTCTGTACAAATTCACTGGCATTGGGGTTAGAGAAACGAGAATAAATAAATCCTTTTTCCTCTCCTGCAAACATCGCTCGAGCTTGTTCAGCATTGTTATACATAAAGCTAGAAGTCAGATAAATAGGGTTAGAGTGTTCTCTATTCTGACTACGAGGAGTTTGCGTACGAACAGCTAGCGTTTCAAACTTAGGTGTTGTTGTTTCTTGTTTGATTGTCTCGACTGAGCTAGGGCGTATTTCGTACTGGTAGGTTATACTAGTACTAGCACTTAGTATGAAGTAAACCGAACAATATTTTTCCTTCGTCAGTTGAATCGCTTTTTGTACTTTCTTTTCGTCTAAATTGCCTGTCAGTATGATTTTTACAGCAATAGATTCAAATTCTGTATGTTCCTCTATAGATGTTCTTTCGGCAGTCAGCTCTATTTCAAAATCATCAATTACCTGCCGTTGTTTTTTTAGGATCGTAACCACGTCAATAGCAGAACATCCGCCCAAACTAGCTACAAGCGATTCCATAGGGCGAAACCCCTTGTTTTGACCTCCAATAGCGGGAGAACCATCTAAGTGAAGCTGGGCACCACTTTCATTCGTAGCAATCCAGTGATGATGATCATTTTGACGGTGCATCTTTATTTTCATAAGGATAATATTCTAATTAACAATATATAATAAACACAGTAGAGATATAGGTGCTGTCTAGGCAGATTTTTAGAGTCCTAATAACTTGAATAGCCCAAACAATACTCCTATAATTAGACTAATCCAAACAGCAATATAAATAAAGTTGAGGATCGCCTTAGTAGGATTAAATTTAATAATACACCAGATTGCACGAACACCATCTCTCCAGCCAATTTTTTTCCCTTCTTCATAGGTTCTTCCATAATAAGATATTCCTACCTCATAAATACGGATATTGGGTACACGAGCAATTTTGGCGGTTACTTCTGGTTCAAAACCAAATCTTTTTTCATTAAGTGTTAGCCCCTGAATGGTTTTAGTATTGAATAACTTGTAGCAAGTTTCCATATCTGTCAAATTCAAATTGGTATTCATATTAGACAGAAAAGTCAATAATTTATTGCCGATACTATGCCAGAAAAATAGGATACGGTGTGGGTTTCCTCCCATAAATCTAGAACCATAAACAACATCTGCCATACCATTCAGAATAGGTTTTAACAGTAGGTTGTATTCTTGTGGGTCATATTCTAAATCAGCATCTTGTATGATTAGATATTCTCCAGTCGCTTTTGCAATACCAGTATGTAAGGCAGCACCTTTTCCTGCATTTTTTTCATGCTTGAAATATTGAATATTCAGGTCGGTATTCTCCTGCATATAACGCTGTATGGCCTCTTCTGTATTGTCAGTAGAACAGTCATTAACGATGATAACTTCTTTTAGGATGTTACCAGTCAAAGCGACTTCTTTAACCTTATCTAGAATAAAGTGGATGGTTCTACCTTCATTGTAAGCAGGAATAATGATAGAAAGTTTGGAGACAGTTGGACTATTCATTTTTATTTAGTTGTTGATCGGTCTATAATAGACGTAATTTGTTGTGTCTGTAAAATTAAAATATTGGTTATCTAGCTTGTCATAATCGAATACTCCCCACTGACTAATAAAAGCTTTATTGTAGTAGTATTGGATATAATCGATGTTAGATGGCTGAGGAGTTATGATAATACTTCTGACGTCATTTGGTGTTTCGATTGATGAAAGTAACCAAAATTCAAAAGGAGTCATACCAAAAGTAGTTAAAAATGTCTCTTGATGGAGCAAATTGGCATCAATTAATAGTTTTTTCTGTGGTAAATGGCTTGTTTCTCGCATGATTTGTCTCTGTTTATTTTGGCGATTAAGATAGATAACACGAGTACTAGCGATATCAATAATGGTGAAAATACAGATACTTGATAATAAGATCACTTGAGTGTAATGGTTTAACTTGGGGAGACCATCAAAAACGAATGCTATTCCAATGATTACAACTAAAGGGAGGTATAAATTTTCCATATAGTAAGTGCGGAAATTAGCATAGTTGTAAGTGACACTAATAAGTATGAGATACCCCATGAAAAACACATTGAGTAAACCTATTTTAAGGTATTTTTTTTGATAGATATATAAGGCATTCATCCCAATAAACAATACTAATAATCCAGGTGAAACAATGTACATGATAAACTGACCTGTACCTCTGTTGATAAAATAATTTGGAAACAAGGTGATAAAGTTTTCTAAGCCTGACTTTGCTCCACTTTCATAACTGCTTTCTACTTTTAAGAGGGTATTTTTAAGAATATAAGTACCCCAAAAGCATAATAGACTAAAATTTATTAGTTTTTTGTCAAGCTGATATTCAGTGGCTGATAACAATAAGAAAAGGCAAATAAAGGTAAATGGGATGAATATCAGGGGATGGAAATAAGCAACAGTAATAAGGATAGGAATAAGCAAAACAAGTTCCAGCTTAGTATACTCTTTTATATCAGGCTTGTGTGTAATGATGCCAAACGCAAGGACCATCATTGCTAACCCTTGAGGGAGTTCTGATTGTATCCAAAAAAAAGTATCGCAAACCATTAGTGTACTCAGTAAGAGCATAACAAGAGCCATTCGCTGATTTTTCAATAACTTGTAAACTATCAAAAAGATAGAAAAGTAATATAACGCAAACCCTAATGAATAGGCAATCGAAATAATTTCTAAGGATAGATTTAATTTGGAACCAATAATTGGGATGGATTGTGTAATGAAAGCACCAAAACGCTGGTTTTGTATAATATAGTCTTGATCTTTGATCAGACAAAACATATGAAAAGACAAATCAGCAAAAGCAATTCTTTCTTTGTAAAAGACAGTACCAAGTATACATAATATTATGTATGTAAATGTGGCCATTTGAAAGTTCTTTTTGCTATATGTTTGATGATCTAAATTAGACATAAAGTGTATTTTGATGCTGAACAATTTCAGTGAAATAACTAATTTTTTTTCTAAAATAGATTTTTTATTTGGTAAGCCAATAGCTGTACTAAAAAAGCGAGCTATTCAATTTAATGAATAGCTCGCTTTTGATGTCTAAAAAGGTTATTTGTATCCTTTTATTGCTTCATCACTTTAGTTTGGCTCATTCGTTCTCCATTTTGATCAAGAACCGTGATGATATATAATCCATGTGCCCAATCTCTACTGTTTATTTGAGTAGTTTCAGAGTCAGTTATCATGCTATATACTTGTTGTCCAGCTAGGTTATGTATATTAATACTAATAGTGTTTTCTGTAGCATCCGTCATGCGGATGTAGAGTACATCTGCCGTAGGATTAGGAAAAACCGTTAGTTCAATAGCAGAAACTTCTAAGGCTGGAGTGTTGCTGATGACATTATTGTTATTGTCTTGAAAACTAGGAGTAGTATTTTCGCCATTCTGAAGGTACATTGGTATTTCGGGCATAACAGGAATATCATTATTGTTGTCATCTTGATGAGTTTTTACGATAGTCGCGTTTTCGCCATTCTGAAGGTGCATTGGTATTTCGGGCATAACAGGAATATCGCTATTGTTGTCATCTTGATGAGTTTTTACAATAGTTGAGTTTTCGCCATTCTGAAGGTGCATTGGTATTTCAGGCATAACAGGAATATTACCTGTAATTATGTTATCAGTTGGAGATAAATAAATTTGTCCTGTGGTTATTTTAGTTTTGCTAATTGGTAAAACGTATTGAGGCTCAAAAGGAATATCTTGATTTGCATCGTCCTGCATCTTGATATGCTTCTTTTTCTCTACTTCCTGCTCTCCAATTGGGCGAGTTGGGTTGATTAGAGGAGTATTCGTGTTGGTCGAATGACCAGATTGTGCTAAAAGGCTTGTGAAAGTGCAAAAAATAACAAATGTAATTGCGAAGATAGTTTTCATTTTGAAATTAAGTTTGGTTTTGGTTTGAATAGGTTGTGTTTTTCAGAATTATTATTGTTAATAATGATACAAATGTACTATTAATTTGTTTTGAAAAGCAAGCTTTAGAACCACACTTATTGTTTACATAATGGACTTTTAATATTCAGATAACATTGAAAAAAATGATCTAGAAGCTACAATATTTGGAGATTATTTTTTTGCCAAATAAAAGTTTGGATGAGGGAAGATTGAACGGAATACTTCTGATTACTTGGAGGATAAAACGAAATAAATTTTATTTAATATGAAAGTAATAGTACTTTGTTTTTTAACAAAGCAGTAAGCTTTTTCGAAAAAAATAAAAAAGTCTATTCTGATTGGTACAGAATAGACTTGATGATAATATGTTTATGTTATATGGAATAAAGGTTATTCCTTTTTTTCTCCCAGTGTGAATTTAGCAGCTTTGGCATTCCAAATGAGTTCAATAGAAGTGTAGGTGATTGATTCTAGCTCCCGGCAGTAATCTTTTACTTCAGCGGCTCCTCTATTACATTTTTCTTGCAAGATTTGGGTTTGCATTTCTGCTTTTACAGTTCTGCCATTAGTGGGCAGCTGATAACCAAACTCTAGGTGATGTTCTAGGTCTGCATCATAAGCTGCTGCTGCTAGGCCTAATTGAGGTTCCGAAAAATCTTTATAGGTAAGTGTTGGCATGACTTCCGTTGTGACATCGTTCCATCTCCCATTGCGAAGTTTAAGGATATGAATTTCACCATGAAGGAAAATATCTAAATGATTTTTGACTAATCCAATATAAATATTTCCATCTGTTGTTTTGAATAAGCTCAACTGTAAAGTGAAGGTGCCTCCAAATTCTTTGTCTTTTATTTCTAGGAAATCATTTTTGCTATCAACTGTAATGGGAATTTTTGATTTACCTTGATCAATACTAGAATACCAAATCCCATTTTCCTCTGAGAGCTGGTGTAGTTTGATATCATCATCGTAGCTTGCCAAAAGATTATAGTAGGCGATAATAGTGGAGGTATTTTGTGCATGACCATTAATTACGCATAATAAGGTTAACAAGGAGCAAAAGATGTATTTGAAATACATAGGGAACGGTATTTTTAGAGCATGTTTGAAATTATGTTTTTTGATATGAACGTAGTATTCAGAGATTCAGTGAACCTCTGAATCAAGAGAACTAGAGTACTATTTTTTTACTAATTGAGCCTCATTTTTTCCTTAATAGCCTTAGCTATTAAGGAAAAAATAGGAGATAAGTAGTGGAAAAAGAGATTTCATATTACAAATTAAGATAAATTTAAATATACTCTGTAGGTATAGAAATAGTTTTTAGGTAGAAGTAAGATACGTTTTTTTGAAAGATTAAAGGAATAAGAGGCTACTCTAATCCTTTGAATTTTGTGTACCTTTGCAGAAAAATAAGGATAATGACTTTCGCTGATTTAAAAATAACACGCCAATTTATCAATGCATTAGATGATTTAGGAATCGAACAACCGACGCCTATTCAAATAAAAGCAATCCCGGCTATTCGCTCGGGGCAACACGTAATTGGTATTGCACAAACAGGTACTGGCAAAACAGCTGCCTATTTATTACCTGTCTTACAGAAAATAAAATATGCACAAGGTACAGCTGCTCGTTGTGTGATATTGGTGCCAACTAAAGAGCTGGTCGTACAGGTAACAGGGCAAGTGGCTGAGTTGGCTAAATACACCGATATCCGATTTGAAGGTATCTATGGTGGTGTAGGGCGTAAGGCTCAGGCCAAAGCCGTCAATGACGGAGTTGATATTATTATTTCTACTCCTAGAAGACTATTGGAGTTGTATGAATTTGAACAGATTGTACTCAAAAAAACAACTGTACTCATATTAGATGAAGCGGATAGAATGATGGATATGGGCTTCATGCCTCAAATCAACACTATTTTAGAAGTAATCCCCACTAAGAAGCAAAACTTGATGTTTTCAGCTACTTTTTCGCCTAGGGTAGAAGAGTTGAGCTGGAATTTTATGGATTTTCCAATCAAAATTGAAATTACACCAGAAGCTACTCCTGTAGAAACAGTAGAGCAAGTACGATATGATGTCCCTAATTTCCAGACCAAACTGAATTTATTGGCTCATTTACTACAAGATGAAGAGGCTTATCATCGAATTATTGTTTTTACCAAAACAAAGCAATCTGCCGATAGAGTGTATAAGCATTTGGCACGATCCAATAAAGATAATGTTCGTCTAATTCACTCTAACAAAGGACAGAATACTCGTATCAATGCCTTCAATGATTTTAAAGAAGGGAATATTCGTATTTTGGTGTCTACAGATGTGATGGCACGAGGAATTGATATCAAGGAAGTTAGTCATGTTATTAATTTTGATGTTCCGAGTATGCACGAGGATTATGTTCATCGAATAGGACGTACTGGGCGAGCTTTTCGTACAGGGGCTGCCCTTACGTTTGTTACGAAAGCAGATAAATATCACATTCTGAAGATTGAAGAAAAAATAAGAATGTTCATTCCGACGGCTGATTTGCCCGAAGTAGTAGAGGTAACAGAGACTCCATTCGATGAAAGACAATTGATAGAGCGAGCTTTAGATGCTCAAAAAAGAAAAGCTGACCCAACTTACAAAGGGGCATTTCACGACAAAAAAGACTATAAAGCAAAGCAGAAAAATAAACGAAAGACCAAGCCTAAGAAATTTACAGGAAAGGCAAAAAGCTCGTTCTTGAAAACTCCTAAGAAGAAAAAAACAACTTCTAAAAAGGGAAGAGGGAAAAAATAGTATTAGATTTTGTTCGGGAATTATGCTCTAAAAACTAAACTTTAGGCGTAAAAATATGGCTTGTAATGGACTAACATAGTAGCCATTTTCTGTATTAAGAACAATCTGTCCTACCAAAGCTAAATCCCAGTTTTCGTCTATGATATAGGCGAAATTGGGGCTGAGGAATAAGGCGTGGCTTTCCCCTGGACTATAAACAGTGGTTAATCCAGTAGTTATTTTTTCGGTAAAAGGGTGACTAATTGAAAGTGATATAGAATAACGATAGGGATATAGATTTTTAGCAGTAGGTTGAGTCGCAAATAATTGTGTGATGGCACTATTAGTGACACCATTGGTATTGAATAATAAACCACCAGATAAATAGGTTCGAGTAGGAAATAAATAATCTAATCCTATTGTAGCGGTTAGGCTATGGCGATTATTGATCCACGAAGTGGTATCAAAATCATAAAAATATGAAATTTCTCCTTTGAATCCTACCAAGCCTATATTGCCTGCCCAGCCTGTTCCTAATACGATGTCTTGCCCGACTACGCCTCCAAGAAACTGAAAGTCATATTGCCATTTATTGGTTTTCCATAATAGGGCAGCAGTGGCATCTTCCCACTTGGTAAATGCCTTGGCGGCAAATTCTATACTGGAAGCTACTCCAGTGTAGTATTGTATTCGCAGTGCATCACTTCCAGGACGTTCTTCGTAGTCAAAATCAGTGAAGGAGTAGGTATTGAAAATATCATTAGGGTTCCAAATAGTATTGATCCCCCAGTTGATACGCTGTCTACCTAATGTAAGGTCCCATTTTCCTTTGGAATAGCGAAGATGTAGTCTATCTAGTGTACTATGAATAATTGCCCCTTTGGTATCCAATAATATCCATGATAGATAATCTTTATAGCCATTGGCAGTACGGCTGCCTTGCTGAATCAAGTCAGCATAGTTAGGGGTAAGTTTGACTTGTTCGCCAAAGAATATCCTAGTTCTCAGAGCTGCTTTGAATGTGAAATTAAAATTGATATACCAATCAAAATTAAGCCGATTGTGAATCAAGTTATTTTGAATCATGCTGGCTTGTGGCTGCTGTACAAAACTCACGGAGGGCAAATATTTTAGATAGCCATTGAGTGACCAGTTCTTAGATTTTTTGATGGAAGAAGAGTCCGACTCATTTTGTGCTAGTATAGTTTGAGATAGAAATAAACTACTGATCAATACACCAATCCATATCCAGCTGTATTTATACCCTTTCATCAGATATTATTTTGCCGTCTTCCAATGTCACGACTCGTCTTGCTCTATCAATTACGCGTTGGTCATGCGTAGAGAAAAGAAAAGTCATGTTTTCCTTTTGGTTGAGTTGCAGCATGGTATCAAGCAAATCGGCTGTAGATTTGGAATCTAAATTAGCAGTAGGCTCATCGGCTAGAACGAATTGTGGTTTGGAAGCCAATGCTCTAGCTACTGCTACTCGCTGTTGTTGACCACCGGATAGTTCGGAAGGTTTACGGTCAATTTGTTCACTCAATCCTACTGCTGTTAGCAGTTCTTTGACGCGTGCGGTTCGCTCTGCTTCTGATTTACCTTGGAGCAGCATTACGAATTCAACATTCTCTTTGGCAGTCAGTACTGGTATGAGATTATAGGCCTGAAAGACAAAACCAATGTTCTTTTTACGAAAGTCAATCAAATCACTGTCCGATAATTGGGAAATATCTTGCTGATTAATCATAATGTTCCCTGAGGTCAGTTCATCTAGCCCACCAATAGCATTCAGTAGTGTTGTCTTTCCAGATCCTGAAGGACCTACTAAAGCTGTAAATTCTCCTTGTTCTACTTCAAAATTTACTCCTTGGAGTGCATGTACAGGAATCGAATCGGGATTATAGGTTTTATGGGCGTTTTTTACTGTTACTAGTTTCATAGTTGATAGTGGGTGTTGTAGAATTAATAATAGTCAATAGTGGGTGTTGATTGAATTAATAATTGTTGTTGGTTGTGTTCAGAAAAAGTAGTTTCCAATAGGAAGGAAATTAAGTCTTATTCAGAATAGCGGTTAGTATTTTTATAATTTCAGTACAGTCTTCAATCAAAGAATGAGCTAGTTTTTCGTCGATCATTTCAGAATCTTTGAATAGCCTTAACCACATGTGGGTCTCTCTAGCTTCTTTATAGCTAATAGATAATTTATATTTGAAATCTTTTCGACTATACCCTCCAATTGCTTCTTCTATATTAGCTGCTATGGAAGTGCCACTTCTGACAATTTGCTTATGCAATGGAAAGTGTTTTTCTTTTTCTTCTAGATGCCGATAATGTTTCAATATTCTTAGAGCAAAATCATAGCTTTTCTTTTGAATTATATTGTCTTTCATAGGTGGATGTTGATTGAAGTAATAATGGTCAATAGTGGGTGTTGATTGAATTAATAATTGTTGTTAGTTGTGTTCATAAAAAGTAGTTTCCAATAGGAAGAATTATTAATTGTTAATTAGAAAATTATTAATTAGAACGCCTCAGCAGGAAACAATTATAAACACTCCAATAGATACCTTTACACATGAGAAATAGCTTCTACAGGTTTTAGCTTAGTAGCTTTACGAGCAGGATAAATAGCAGCCAAGAAAGCCGTAGTGGCTACTGCTATACCTACACTAAAATAACTTCCCACAGTCACGTAAGGATAAATAGCTTGACTAATACCTACCTGTTCAAGTCCTGCCATTTGGATTCCGACGGTACCAAAATATCCTACCAAGAATGCTCCTGCTATCATGGCAATAGGTGTTGCTATTAATGCCATGAGTAGGGTTTCGGTAAGTATCATCAGGAAGACTTGGTTACGTTTCATACCTACAGCCATTAACATCCCAAACTCTCTGGTTCGCTCTAGTACAGCCATCAACATGGTATTGATAATGCCAAAAATAAGAGCTAGCATGACGATGATAATGATTAACCACTTACTAGACCCCATTTGAGTCTCATAGAGATTGACATCAGGAGAAACTTGCCTATAGTTCTCTACGAGATATAGATTCGTGTCAGAGATAATGGTTTGTAAATTTTGCTGAAGGTCAGGCAATGTTTTGAGATCATGAGTCAATAGAGCAATTTCATGGATTATTTTATCAGCCCCTAAGCTTGGTTGAAGATTCTTTTGATTTACAAAAATATTTTGCTCGTCAAACTGCTTATTATTAGTTTTGTACAGACCACAAATTTTAAAAGAGAGCAATTGTATTTCGCCAGATATATCTTGAAATTGAACGACTAGTTTAGATTTAACCTTGAGTTGGAGTTTTTCGGCTAAACGCTCACTGACAATAACAGGTGTTTTATATGTAGATGCACTGAGATAGACACCAGTCGTTATTTTTTGATCAATTTTAGTGACAATAGCTTCTTTTTCGGGAATGACAGCTTTGATTCGTAATCCTTTAGCTCCTCTAGCCGATAGGGCAATACCATCTACAATGGTTCGCTGAGTATATGCCTTGATATTGGATTGTTTCTCCAACAAAGAAGAGACCTTATCAGGATTAGTAATATAGTATTGACTTTCTTTTTCAGCTTTGTATAGAGGGTGATGGATTTGGATATGAGAGAGTTCATTTTCTATGGCACTTTCAATATAGGTATTGATAAAACCAGTGGTAAATCCTAGATAAAAGACCAATGCCACTACACCAACCACAATGGCTCCCATTACCGTAAAACTACGGAGCTTATTTCGCCAAATATTCCGCCAAGCTATTTTGAATATCATAATTAAATAAAAATTAGAGAGGTAAAGTAATAGGCTAGGCTCGCATGGCCTCCACAGGTTTCATTCGCCAGATGGTAATACAAGGATAAAGGGCTAGTAGAGTAGTGATACTTAATACAATTAAGGCTTGCGTCCAGAAAATATCCAAATCAGTAGAAGCGGGCATAATAGGATCCATCCCAAATTTGATATAAGCCTCAGCCATATCTCCTTGCATGACAATAGGGTTAATCATCAAATAGTAAGTCAAGGCATAAGCAATAATAATCCCTATAATAGCTCCGATTATTCCTAACAATAGGCTTTCTATCCAGACAGAAAAGGCTAATTGTTGCCGTTTCATACCAATAGAGAGTAATACACCAAATTCGTAGGTACGTTCTTTAGTCATCATCAATATGGTCCCAAAGATTCCAAAACCAACAATAAAATATAAGATGAAAATCACCACACTATTACTCGCTTCTTTGGTAGATTTCAATTCCATAATATCAGGAATAAGTTGCTGCCAAGCTAGTAGTTCATAAGTATTGGTGGTATCTATGGTATGTGCTAGCGATTGGATAACTTTAGGAGCCTCTTTTCTATGTTCAATATCAATAACAAGGCTGGTAACAAGTCGGTCAGCACCATAATAGTATTGAGCAGTTTGGAGTGGGAGGTATACCATAGCGGCACTTAATTCGGGCTTGCCAAACGATAAAATCCCCTTGATTGGATAAATTTGAGCAGCATTTACTCCTCTATAACCTTGACTAAGCAATATGACAGAGTCGCCTAGAGATACTTTGAGTTTTTTGGCTAGGCCTTCTCCTATTAGTATAGCTTGTTCGTTTGCGTCTAGATATTGTCCTGCTACCAATCTACTTTTTAGTTTAGTGAGTTGATTCTCGGCATCGGGCGAAATTCCTGTTACGGCTACATTTTTAGTTTGTTTTCCAAAGGAAGCCATTGCCATAGACTCTAGTCTAGGAACGACTGCTTTGACTGACTCAGGTTTTTGTAATTGCACCTGCAATTCATTTCGGTACTCAAAGGCATTGTCTAATATTCTATCTTCCCAATACCCTTTTTGATGAAGTTGGATATAGCCCATATAACTTTGTACTGAGTCGTCAATCATTTTGTCAAATATTCCTCTATTCATAGAGGTCGCAAAAATAGAAAAGAAGACGGCAAAAAAAATGGAAGCGGCTGTGATTAGGGTCCTCCGTCGATTTCGCCAAATATTTCGCCAAGCTATTTTGAGTATCATAGTACCGTTTTTTTAGAAAATTTTATCGAACTCGTTTCATATTTTGAGTAGAAAAAAAGCTATCAGTAATGGCAGTTCCAAAATCCATTTCAGTATATTCCATGACTGTTTGATGCCCTTTTTTGTCTGCTGGTATTAGTGTTTGTTTGGTGGCTAGTGTACGACCGTCCATTTTTTTGATGTTTTGACCAAGCATGGTTTGTACCAGTTCTATATCTTCGTCGTATTGTTCTGCTTTGAGTTGAATATGATTTTGGGTATCAATCCAGAGTATTACTTTTCCCCATACTACAGGAGCTTCTGGATTAGGAATCAACTCTACTTTATAGCACTCCAATCCTTCAATAGTTTCTTTCCCTACCAATTGATGGCTATAATCATCCACAATAGAAGACTGACGAACTAAATCATCATTTTTGAAATCAGAACCCATCCACGATTGACTCATCATAGAGGGGGGCATTTTGATCGTACGACTAATAGAAGGCTGGAAATTCCACATTTCTCTTTTTCGTTTGAGATAAGTAATACCTTTCTCTCGAGCAGGTCCCGTAATCAGAATAAGCGAATAGTCTTGCCCATCTGACCAAGATTTGAGTGTCATAGATCGAGTCCATTTAGGACGTACAATCGTCATTTTCATAGCTGAATACAGTTTGCCTCCATAGGCATTGTCATTCATTTTGGTGACAATTTCTTTTCCTGTCTGGCTAAAAGCTAGTAAAGGGAATAGTAGTCCAATAGCTACTACCAATAGGATATTTTTCATAGGATATTACTTATAATTCATAATACCATGGAAAAAGAAACGAGTAATTTCCATGGTTAATTCTTTTCGGTTGGTATAGATGGAAAGGAGATAAGGATCTTTAGCCATTTCCTGTGATTTGTGTAGGAAATAATGAATAAATTCTGGTTTAATATCTGGGCGGATGTCTCCTTTTTGTTGAGCTAGGATATAGTCATTTAGTACAGTTGTACTTATTTTTTTTGTATAGTGAGCAATAGTGTGTAGCAAAACTGTTTCTTTCGTTTCTTGTATATCTTTCAGAAATTCTTCACTGAGTTCGTTTAGTCCCTGCTGTTTTTGAATGAGAGCTTGTTCCATTTTTTCTTTGAAAGAAATAGGCTGTTGCATAAGGGTTTGATATTCCGCCAAATTTTTTTCTAGGAAGAGTTCTAAGACTGTTTTTGCTAAAGCAATTTTATTGTCAAAAGAACGATAAAAGGTCATTTTACTAACGCCAGCTTCTTGGCAAATTTCTTTGATGGATACTTTTTTAATACCATATTTTTCAAATAGTTTTTTGGCAGTTTGTATCAATAGGGCGGTCTTAGGACTGTTTATATCTTTGGTATTCAAAAGTTACTTTTTATTGTTTTTGTTACGATTTAAGTGTTTTATTGATATAAAAGTAACTTTTTATTTGTTGTAAAGCAAGTTTTTATCAAAAAAAGTGACGAATGTCTCTATTTAAAGAGATAATCGTCACTTTTGGTTTTGTCTTGCTGGAGATTACAAATTCTTCAAGAGACTAATAACCCATTGCTTTTCGGGCAGATGTTGTTCTGTTTGAATAGCGTCTATTAATGCTTGTTTTTTTTCTTTATCATAGAAGTTTAGTTGGAGTACTTTACGAAGATAGGAAATGAGGTTTAGGTAGCTTTTCTTGAGGTAAGCACTGAGTCCTTTACTTCTTTTGATATAAACTTTGAAGCTTTCTATCAAAGCATCTAAGGCATCGTATTCTTCAATTTCATAATAGATTTTGAGGAGTGTAACTTTAGAATCTATAACAACAATGCGGTCTGTATTATCTAAGGTCAAAAAAATATGCATAGCCGCTTTATAATCTTTTTGAATATAGTACCACTTGGCTAGATTGTAATCGTAGTAGCTCGTCTTGTATTTAGGGTGAAGGTAAATAGCATAATCCTGTATAAAACCTTTGACCCAAGTATAGTCTTTAGATTTGAGACCAATCGCAACAATATTTTTATAAGTAAATCTTGAAATATATCCTTTTTCGATAAAAATTCCTGTGAGCAACCCAGATTTGTAGAGTTCATATATTTCGGCGACAAAATCCTCTTCTCCTTTATTGAGGTGTTTGATACAGAAATTAATAGCAATAATATATAATTGCTTGAGCTCTTCAGTCTTAAAAATAGTTGATTGGGCAATTAATAAGCGTTTGAGGTCAAAGAAAGCATCGGCACTATTGTCTACTAAAGCATTGTAACTATAATAATAAGCAGCTATATTAGGATAGGAGAGCATATTATGTGTAATAATATGTTGGAGCACACTTGGGATAAGGTGTAGTTCATAAGATGTACTAAAAATATTTTGGTGCGTCAGTGCAGTGACGGAATATTTGAGCTTGTTGACAATGTAGAAAATATCAAAACTGTCCAATACCTCTTGGACATTCTTTTCTTCCAAACGATTTTTTTCATTAGCAAATAAAAATTCCTCTTGTTGCAAATTATATTGATAGTAGTAATACTCGGTATCTCGGTGTTGCATTTTTTGATGCAGTGTATTGCTAATACGTAAGGTAGATTTAAAACACTTATCCAGTTGTCGTTGTCTATATATCTTCAGTAAAATAGTATTGCTTAATAGAGATTCTTCTTTTTCTAGTTGCTCATAGATCAGGAATTTGTCAATCAACTTTTGCAAATAAGACATGGTATTCCGTATCTTCTGTGGTTGGTAATGAATGGCTCCAAATACAAAATGAAAGGCCTGTTCCAGTCTAGGAGTGTCTGTCTGAAGGAGATATTGCAATAGCAGTTGCACTTCTTTATGTTGATTGTGATAGGGAGAATGAGCAAATTTGACGAGTCTATTCTGTTCTACGGAAGAGAGTGTACTAAAAATTTCTACTAATTTAGATTTATACATAGTCTATGTTTTAGATACTTTAACATTAAGTAATATAGCTTTTTTAAAAGAAAAGTAATCTATAAAACTGAATTAACGTCTTTGTATTTATGCTGACTTATAGAGACATTTGTATAATGATAAAAAACAAATCAACTACTAACCTAAAAATAAACCTTAATATTATGTATAAAAATTACTTAGCCATACTGGCTTTTTGGAGCTTGATGCTCTTTAGTTTTCAGGTGCAGGCTTCACATTTTTGGGGTGCTGAACTGACTTATGCTTGCCTTAATAATGCAACAAACACTTATGAGGTTAAGATGAGTTTTTATAGAGACTGTAATGGTATTACTCCACCTGCAATAATCAGTATTAATGCTACTAGCACAGGAGGATGTACAGCACAAACTGTGACTTTGAATTCTATTGGAGGTGGATTAGATATAACACCTATCTGCCAGTCCTCCGCTTCTAGTTGCCAAGGAGGAGCAGTTCCAGGGGTCGAATTATACCATTATGTGGGAACAGTAGTTCTTGATCCAACTTGTGGGGATTGGACATTGAGTTATTCAACCTGCTGTCGAAGTTCTAATGTTACTAATTTAAATAACTCTGGTACACAGAAAGCTGCGACTAGTGTAGTTGTGAATACTTCACAAATAACGTGCAATAACTCTGTGGAATTTGCCAATAATCCAATATTATATGCTTGTGCGGGACTCACAACATCTTTTAATCATGGAGCTTATGATATTGATGGTGATTCCTTATCTTTTAGTTTAGTGCCTGCTTTACAAGAGCTTGGTCTTCCCGTTAATTATGGACCTGCTTTTAGTGCAACTAGTCCAATGCTTACCACTTCAGGATTTGTTATTAATCCTAATACAGGAGTATTGAACTTCACACCTGTAGCAAATCAAACACAGTCAGTAGCTGTAGCAGTGCAAGTAGATGAAATTCGTAATGGAGTGATCATTTCTAGTACCATCCGCGAAATGCAGATTATTGTATTGGCTAACTGTACAAATAACCCTATTGTATTAGATAGTATGCTTGTCAGTAATAATGGGGTATTTCAACCTTTTAATGGCAACACTTTTGATGCTTGTCCTGGGCAGGCAATTGATTTTAGATTATACTTATCAGATGCAGATACAAGTCAAACTATTTCTTTTGATACCTTGACATCAAGTTTACGCAAAGTATTCCCTAATGCGACCTTGACTGCAACTTATCCAAATTTGCCTTTGTCCAATGTAATGATAGTAGATGTGTCTATTCCTCAGACACAAAACAAATCTTTTTCTCTTACTTTTAGAGATAATGCTTGTCCTATACCTAGTGTGCAGACCTATGGGTTTTTGTCTAGTTCTGCGAATGCTGCCTGTGCAGCTGTTTGTGGGCAAGTGGCGATAGATGATAATGCGAACTGTATGACAGATAGTAGTGAAGTGGCCTACCAAGATATCTATGTTGTTGCACAGAAAGGAAGTTTTACTACCTTCGTGATACCAGATGGATTTGGCAAATATGAATTGCCATTAGATACAGGAGATTACAATATTAGTATTGTTACTATGCATCCTTACTGGGGGACTTGTCTAGGGAGTATAGTTGCTAGTTTACCAACCTATACGACTAAAGATACGACTAATATACCAATAGTTGCTTTAGTTGACTGTCCATTAATGGAAGTGAATATTGGAGCACCTAGATTAATTAGTTGCCGTCAAAATTACTACAGTGTTAATTATTGTAACACTGGTACGGACACTGCTTTTGCGAGCTATATAGAGGTAACTTTAGATTCATTATTTACGATTGATTCTACTACTTTACCAATTGCTAGTCAAACAGGATTTACATATACTTTTAATATTGGAGATATAGGGGTTAATGATTGTGGTAGTTTCCGAATTTATGCGACACTAGATAGCTTATGTGACACGACACATTTTGGAGACACTTATTGTGCAATGGCACGCATATACCCAGATTCATTTTGCTTGACCAGTCCACTTTGGTCAGGAGCAGACTTGATGATAGAGGCACAGTGTAATACTGATTCGGTTGCGTTTCGAATCCAAAATACAGGAATGTCAGCAATGCCTAATACACAAACCCTTTGGGTGATTGAAGATAATATTATATTCCATTCCCAACCCTTCAATTTAGGAGCAGGAACCTCTACTCCATGGTTGAACTATTATGCAGATGGATCTACCTACCGTGTTCAGACAGATCAAGTAGCCAATCATCCATGGCAATCCCAAGTATCTGCGGTAGTAGAAGGATGTCTGGCAAGTACAAGTCCTACAACAACAACTAGTACAGGATTTGTCAATATCTTCTCCATGAATGATGATGCCCCTTGGGAATCAATTGATTGTCAAGTAGCACTGAACTCATGGGATCCAAACGATAAGACAGGGTTTCCACTAGGATATGGAACACAACACTACATAGAAGATGATACCAAGATGCGTTATAGAGTACGTTTCCAGAACACAGGGACCGCACCAGCACTAGATGTGGTGATTTTAGATACTTTGTCTACACACTTGGATGTATTTTCTATCAAAATGGGTGCAGCGAGCCATCCTTATACTTGGACGGTATTAGATAACAATGTATTGCAGTTTACCTTTAGTAATATCAACTTGCCAGATAGTGCGAGTAATGAACCTGCTTCACATGGTTTTATTGACTACAAAATTGAGCAAAAAGCAAACAACCCAATAGGGACAGTGATTAATAATTCAGCAGCGATTTATTTTGATCTTAATCCACCAGTAATTACCAATACTACTTTCCATACGATAGGAGATAACTTTGTGCAAGTCGTGATTACGAGCCAAGATGATATTCTTTCAGAAAATGCAGCTCCAAAAGTAAGAGTATTCCCGAATCCATTTGGAGAAGTAGCTACTTTTGAGATTATAGATCCTTCGACTACTTACAATGAGATTAACTTGGTGGTCTATGACATCACCGGTAGAGAAATTAGAAATATACAGGCGAATAACGAACAACAAATACAATTGCAACGCGGTAACCTTTCCCAAGGTGTTTACTTCTTCCGTGTTGAAGCAGATAATCAAGTGCTCGAAACGGGTAAGTTGATTGTCAAATAGTCCTAGATTACTTTTGTTTGGTAATAATTTGATTCGTGAACGAATCTTATTGACAAACAATACATAAAACCTGAGCAGTACGATTTTTTAATCGTACTGCTTTTTTGGTATATTAGAGGTTGTACTAACTTCATATTATGACTTGGAAATACATCAAAACAGAATTGTCAACAACAACCTACCAATACAAAATTTACGAACAAGAGCAACAATTGACCATGTTGGATTGGTTAGAGTTATTGAAAAAATCAACTGACTTTATCATTTTTTTTGTCAAAATACTACAAGAGAACCCCTTTGAGGCCTTCTTTTGGGAATGTCCAGCTCATGAAGTTACGACCGTGAGTCAACCTTTTGAATTTGTCTTGGTAGAGAGCAAGCAGTTGCCTAAAATGAAAACTAATAGTAAGGCATTTCAAACGTACTTTGAAGTAGGGCGAGAAGTGGTTGTATTTGATAGTCTTCGGGGAGATGCTAAACTAGTCGTGCCTACTCCAATAGTTGAAATGAATAACTATACCCACCTTGCAAATTTTGTCCGAACGGCTCCTACCAAACAAGTGCTTACATTTTGGTCCACGGTAGGGAAAGCATATTATAATAGTATTCAGGAAGGAAAAAGATGGTTGAGTACTTCTGGATTGGGAGTACCATGGCTACATGTGCGGATAGATTCACGTCCTAAGTATTATTGCCACCGTCCTTATAAGCTCTAATTAAAAGATTGGCTATCCATAGCTTTTTTTGTAATTTCGACGATTGCTAAGTAGGAGGATGGAATAAATGCTAATTAAAATTACAGATAGCCTTAGCTATCACGAGGCTTTTTAACGAAATTATACTAAAGTATCGCTTGATTTTTCCCCCTACTTAAATTAGCACCTAAACTACAATCATGAAAAAATTATTTTTACTCGATGCTTTTGCATTGATATATAGAGCACATTTTGCTTTTATCAAACGTCCATTGATTAATTCTAAAGGACTGAATGTTTCTGCTATTACAGGTTTTACCAATACACTTTGGGAAGTGTTGCAAAAAGAAAAGCCAACGCACATAGCGGTAGCATTTGATTTGCCGACTCCTACTTTTAGGCACGAAATGTATGTCGAATACAAAGCGAATAGAGAGGCTCAACCAGAAGATATTACTTTGGCGATTCCTTATATTAAAGATATTATCAAAGGCTTTAATATCCCCTTGGTTTCAAGTGCTGGTTATGAAGCAGATGATGTCATTGGGACACTAGCTAAACAGGCAGAAAAAGAGGGCTTCGAGGTCTATATGATGACACCAGATAAGGATTATGCTCAGTTGGTATCTGATAAAGTATTTTTGTATAAACCAGCTCGAATGGGCAATGGTGTAGCCGTACTTGGTGAAGCGGAAGTACTGGAAAAATGGCAGATCAAACGAGTAGATCAAGTCATAGATGTACTAGGGCTACAAGGAGATGCAGTAGATAATATTCCTGGGGTGAAAGGAATCGGGCCTAAAACGGCTGTGAAGTTATTGGCTGAATATGACTCGATTGAAGGAATACTAGAGCATACACACGAGCTAAAAGGGAAGCAAAAAGAGCGACTAGAAGAAGGACGAGAAAATGCTTTGATGTCCAAAAAACTAGCGACTATCGATATCAATGTGCCCGTGACATTCGATGCGAAAGCATACGAAGTAAGTGAGATGAATAAAGAGCATTTGACCGAACTCTTTACAGAATTAGAGTTCAGAACATTGATTAAACGTATTCTAAAGCCTAAAGAAGCAGTACAAACAGACTTGTTTGGCAATAGTATACAGACGAAGTCAAGTGCAGGCAAATTCAAGCAAAAAGCTCCTAGTATTGTTAGCAAAAATATAGAAAATACCACGCATAGCTATCAGTTGGTAGATACGGCTGAAAGTAGGGCAAAGTTGATAAAAGAGCTCTCTGATCAAAAAATCTTTTGTTTTGATACCGAAACAACAGGACTAAATGCTAATGAAGCTCAGTTGGTTGGGATTGCTTTTTCTTTTGAAAATAATACGGCACATTATGTCCCTGTCCCAAAGGACCAAGCAGAAGCCCTAGCCATTGTGCAGGAATTTAAAGCAGTGTTTGAAAACGCAGCCATCGAAAAGATAGGGCAGAATATCAAGTATGATTTGCTGATGTTACGTTGGTATGATATTCAGGTGCAAGGCAAACTGTGGGACACTATGGTGATGCATTATTTATTAGAGCCTGACAATAGGCATAATTTGACTTATTTATCCGAAACTTACTTAGGCTATTCTCCTGTACCAATCGAATCTTTGATTGGTAAAAAAGGGAAAAATCAATTGAGTATGCGAGATATTGACTTAGATAAGGTCAAAGAATATGCTGGTGAAGATGCGGATTTGACTTGGCAATTGAAAGAGGTGCTAGAGAAAGAGTTTACATCGGAATTGGTGGCATTATATGACGAAATAGAAGAGCCCTTAATTGCAGTATTGGTAGAGATAGAATACAATGGATTTAATTTGGATGTACCATTTTTGGAAGCCTATGCGGTAGAAATGGAAGCGGCGGTCAATAGTGCTAAAAAAATGGTCTATGAAGCGGCTGGTCTAGATACTTTTAATTTGGATTCTCCTAAGCAAATTGGTGAAGTTTTATTCAATAAAATGGAACTGCCTTACCGTTGGCGTAAGACCAAAACGGGACAGTATTCTACTAATGAAGAGAAGCTATCAGAACTCGCAGAGAAATACGACATTGCAAGAGATATTTTGGCTTATCGTTCTTTGGCAAAGCTGAAATCTACTTATGTAGATGCCTTGCCCAAGTTAGTAAATTCCAAAACAGGACGTATTCATAGTTCTTTCAATCAGGCTTTGGCAGCAACAGGACGTTTGAGTTCTAACAATCCCAACTTACAAAATATTCCGATTCGCTCGGAGCGAGGACGTGAAATTCGTAAGGCATTTATCCCGAAGGATAGCAATCATATTTTGATTGCAGCGGATTATTCTCAAATAGAATTACGCTTGGTGGCAGAAATCAGCAAGGATGAAGCCATGTTGCAGGCATTTAAGGAGGGACAAGATATTCACTCGGCTACTGCGGCGAAGATATATGGCGTAGCGATTGACGAAGTAGAAAAGAAACAACGCTACAATGCCAAAACAGTCAATTTTAGTATTATTTATGGTGCTGGAGCAACTAATTTGTCCAAAAACTTGGGAATCAAACGCAAGGAAGCACAGGAGTTGATAGATCAATATTTCAATGAGTTTAGTGGACTCAAAACCTACATGGAAAAGGTAGTGGCAGATGCCAGAGAAAATGGCTATGTGACGACACTGAAGGGTAGAAGACGTTATTTGAGAGATATAGATTCTCGCAATGGAATGATTCGCTCTCAAGCAGAACGCACGGCTATCAATACGCCGATACAAGGTACGGCAGCAGATATGATTAAGTTAGCGATGATTAAGATTCATAAAGCTCTTAAGGCGGCCCAACTTAAAACATTGATGATTTCGCAAGTACATGATGAATTGATTTTTGATGTGCCTCTAGAGGAATTAGAACAGGTCAAAGCAATTATAGAAACAAATATGAAGGAAGCATTGGATGGACTAGAGGTGCCTATTTTGGTTGGTCTAGATACAGGACAAAATTGGCTAGAAGCTCATTAGGAGTATCCCTTCTGGAATATGCTCGGAAATAATTGATGTCCCTTAAGTTTACAATCAAAAATCTTTTGTCCTGTACTCAGGTTACATTTATTTATTGAATTCAAGAAGGATTAAAATGAATACAAAAATACTAATTATAGTACTATTTACATATTTTGTATTATTTATTTGGGGGTGTAAACCTATTCAAAACACAGTTAATACTTCTTTTTCTGCACAGTGTACTAGTATTTACAACTATAAAAATACTTTTTTAAAAGACACTTTTTCTATTGAAGATTATGATGAAAAATTTCTAACTAATAAATTTCATGCTATTAATTCTTTTTTTAATTGGTCTATATCGTATAGTAGAACAGATGAAATTAGAGAAAACTTAGTATTAAGACTTGGCTATGAGGACTATACGGATTCTTTACGTGCGGGTGCTTGTTTTGACAATGACTATCAAGATAGTTTAAAATTTTTGCTCTTAAGTACAGTAGGTCCTAGTCATTTAGGAGAGGAAAAGATAAAACAAGTTATTTGTGAATTCTTATCACTAGAAGTTTTATCTATTAGTAAAAGAGATAGTCTAAGTATTACTATAATACCAAGTAAAAATAGCCCACCGTTAATTTACTCGGTAAAGGGTAAGGAAAGTAGTTATTTGAAAAAAATTAGTGAGCATTGGTATATTCACAAATAAAAAGGTGATATTCCTTAGAATGGATTCAGCCTAATAACACACTATTAGAATTAAGACAGTCTATACTATACTTGTCATCTCACAGGTTCACTATCCACTGTTTTGGGGCACAGGAAGAATAATGAAAACATTGCATAAATAATGAAATATTTTTTAATTATAGTTGTACTATTTTTCACAGAGAAAGCATCTAGTCAAAATTTAGATAAGAAGCATTATATTTTTTATCTAAATAGTAGTAAGGAATCGTATACACAAATACCTGTTGAATCTATATTAGAACAAATAGATTTTGAATTAGGAATTTTAGATACTGTTGAAATTAAAATTCCCGAAGGAATGCTCATCTTCTCTCAGAGTGACAATGATACAATTCATTTTAAAGCATTATTAAATGAAAAAAATGTAAAGGGGACTTTTTGGGACACAAAAGAAAAGATAGCAGACTATAAGGTAATGGTAGATCCAGAAGACTTTAGTACAATAGTATTCACTACATATCATTATATGCCTCTTAGAATAGGGAAATGGACATTCTCGGATGGAAAAGAAATGGAGTATAAGTTTCTTTTCAAGAAAGAACTTCAAGAAGATGAATATATATCTAAAGAAGACTACCAACGATTATTTGAAGAAGATGCTGATGCTCCGCAGAAGTGAGCAAACTAGTATTACGCTATTGAAATTTAAGCCCCCTCAGTAATGTTCGTTATCCACTGCCTTGAAGTGTAGGAGAAAAAACGCCTGAGATTAGTCTCTCAATAGCAGGAGAGCGTTAGGCAAAGATTATTTCTAACAGAAACCTATTTTTAACTATTCCCACACATCGCTAGGGAGTAGAGCAACCCCTCGACTAATGGGCTCATCTAAAGACAGAAAACTCTCTGTCCGTTGTATCCCTTTGAGTTCTTGGATGTCATTGTTGAGCAAGTCATGGAGATGTTGGGTATCCTTACAGATGACCTTTGCGAATATATTATATTCCCCTGTAATGAAATGGACATTAGTGACTTCGGGCAGCTCTTTGAGGGCTAGGAGGACATCTGTATAGTAAACACTTCGCTCCAAGTAAATGCCTACAAAAGCGGTAATATTATAGCCTAATGCGGCTAGGTCAACGGTAGTATGAGCTGATTTGATTATTCCCATAGCACGCAAATTTTTGATACGGACGTGTACTGTCGCGGCAGAAATGTAGATCTTCTTAGCGATATCAACATAGGAGGTGTTCGCATCCTCTATTAGGAGGTGCAGTATTTGGTAGTCTGTTTGATCTAGAGTCTTTTTTTTCATGGTAATATTTAGGCAAAGAAAAAGCGAATAATGGACATCAAGATCATCCCAATTCCAACAATAAGGAAGAGTTTCTTTCCTTTGAATGATTTTTTAGGAGGCGTATCATCTAATATATTTTCATCAGATTGGGTCGGTTTGAGAAAGTACCCAAAGTAGATACCAACCAAGAGGATACCCACGATAAGGTTGATGAGGAGTTCTATGAGGGACGGAATGATAGAATTCATGCGATTAATAACTTAAGAGTTGAGGAAAAGGAGTTTTTAGAATGGTTCCAATTTTTAGTTGGTGCTTGCGAAGCAAAGCAATTAGAATCTCTTGAAATCCAAAAGCAATACTTCCTACAAAATGTATGGGCAAATCACCATGGACCTTGTATTTGTAAAGGTGTCGAACAATAAAGGTTTCAAAATTTTGCTCAATGAGTTGAATAATAAAAGGGTGTTTTTCGTGCTGGACGGCAAACTGAGCAAAGGAAGCTAAAAATCGACTGGGCGTATTTCCTTGTAGCACTTCTTGCAATATATAGTGACGATCCATATTGAAGCTATTTTCTAAGCTGCTCTTTAGTTCTAATGGCATTTCTCTGTAGAAATAAGCCTGTACAATTTGTTTGCCCAGTGCTACTCCTGCTCCCTCATCTCCTAGGAT
The DNA here is from genome assembly GCA_964404215.1 of uncultured Aureispira sp. GTDB lineage: Bacteria > Bacteroidota > Bacteroidia > Chitinophagales > Saprospiraceae > Aureispira. Next base: position 25,277 of record CAYOJF010000033.1, read on the forward strand.
ATATCCTAGCGAAGGAAGATTATCTATTATCTTTTTCCCATCATAATAACAAGAATTGGTTCCTGTACCTAAGATACAACAAATCCCTTTCTCATGTGCGGCGGTGGCTCTAGCAGCAGCTAATAAATCTGTTCCTATTTCAATGGAGCTATTAGGAAATAAATCGCTAAAAATCTGATGTAGTAACAGCCGATTTGCCTCTGTGCCACAACCAGCTCCATAGAATGACAACGTCCCAATGGAGGAGGAGGTCAGTTGTTTTAGTTTAGGAAGCAGATCAGCTACTAAACCATTTTTGATATAAGTAGAGGAATTGTAATAGGGATTGTACCCTTCTGTTAGGAAGGATTGGGTATGTGTTGTATCAATAAGATACCACTGTGTTTTGGTGGATCCACTGTCGGCAATCAATTTCATAGCAAGATAGATCTGTTCAGAATAACCTCTATTAAAAGTAGGCTTGTTAGAAGATATACAACCATTAATAGACTGTTTTGTTAAGTCAATGATAAATACCCTTGTTATGAATGTAATAATGTTTGGGAAACATTCAAAAATAAAAGAGGTATTCTTATCTTGTTCTATTAGAACATTTCATGCTCTCCATTTTACTAGAGACGTCATATTTTTGCTGATCCAGTCAGTCGAAATACCTAACAAATTAATAAAAGCAAATGGGACAACACCAGCCATTATCTGACAAAGAAAAAACCAGTATATTTTTACCCCTAATTGTTTCTTTAGCACTTGCTGGAGGTACGTGGTTAGGCTACTTAATTAGTAGAAACAATATCGCTAATAATCCACATATTACTATTTCTAATGATGGAGGAACATTTCAGGGGTCAACAGGCAAATTTGACGAAGTAATAAAATTTGTGAATGCTCGCTATTTGGAGGAGGAAGATTTAGCCAAGCTAGAAGAGGAGGCTGTGGAAACTGTTTTGGCGGAACTTGATCCTCATTCTAGGTATATTTCTTTGTCTGAAATTGCACGTGTGGAAGAATCGTTGTCAGGTGGGTTTGATGGGATAGGAGTCGAGTTTTTTGTACTAGACGATACTATTTATGTAGTCAATGTGATAGAAGGAGGACCCTCGGATAAAGCAGGGGTGCAAGATGGAGATAAAATTGTTATGATCGATGACTCTACGGTAGCAGGAAAAGGCATTTATAGCCAAGAAATAACAAACTTGTTGAAGGGGAAGGCAGGGAGCGAAGTAACGGTAAAAGTGAAGCGACACGGAGAACCAGCCTTAAAACCTATTTTGATTACTAGAGGAAGAGTCTCTAACCGCAGTATTGATGTATCGTATATGCTCAATGAAAATATGGGCTTTATTCGAATTAATCGTTTTAGTAGTACCACCTATGATGAATTTGTAGCGGCAGCAGATGCTTTGACCGAAGAAGGGATGCAGCATTTGATTTTAGATTTGAGAGGCAATGGCGGCGGCTATTTGGATGCGGCGGTAAAAATATTAGATCAGTTATTCAGTACAAAAAATCTATTGGTTTACACGGAAGGAAGGCGTTATGATCGTCAGGAATATAACTCAACAGGTAAGAGCAAATATGATATCAACCAATTGATGGTATTGATCGATGAGGGATCAGCTTCTGCTTCCGAGATTTTAGCTGGTGCAGTCCAAGATAATGATAGGGGACTTATCTTGGGACGACGTTCTTTTGGTAAGGGGCTAGTCCAAGAGCAATACCAACTAAGAGATGGTTCGGCTTTACGTTTGACAGTAGCAAAATATTTTACGCCATCAGGACGATATATCCAAAAGCCGTACGAAAAAGGAGGCGACAGCTACCACATGGATTTGCAAGATCGCTACGATTCGGGCGAATTGTATTACCAAGATAGCATCCAAATAGCAGACTCTACCGAATACCGAACAACAGGTGGACGTGTTGTTTATGGAGGAGGAGGAATTATTCCAGATATATTTATGCCAATGGATACCTTGTTCAAAAGCACTTATTATTTGAGGAGCAGTATTCATTTGCCTAGTTTCGTCCATCGATATACAGACAAAAACCGAAGAATGTTATTGATTACTTATCCTACTTTTGAGACATTTGAGCAGGGATACGAGATGGACGATAATACACTAGAAGCTTTCTTTAACTATGCAGAAGAAAAGAATGAACAACTAGAGGGGAAACGTTCTATTTCAACTGGTCTAAAAAAACGAATTAAGTTTTTGATGAAGGCTGCTTTAGCAAGACAACTTTATTCTGATGTAGAGTATTATCAAATTTTGCATCAAAAAGATGAGATGATAGAACGTGCTATAGAGGAAGTTAAGCAAGCTCTTTAATACAGTTTTTGTTTGAAAAATGTGACTATTTTGATACAAGTGAGTCTACTGTATATAGAATAGAAATGAAAGTGTTATTTGTATTAATGATATTTGTAAATATAAAGTTTGTTATTGCAGATAGTCCTTTGGAATAAAATAAGATACCAGATATATTATAAAAAAATGAAAGCAATTGTTTATATCAGCTTACTTCTTTTGACCTTGTTATTTACCAATTGTACGGTAGAGGAATCCTCTAGTGCTGTCATAATAGATGATAGTCAACTCGAACAATCTCGAACAATGGAAGAAGAGGTAGAGGTAAAGCCAACTGTTAGTTTTACGATTATTTATGAGAATGGCAAAGAAGAACTAGATGCTTTTTTGGCAAGTTATGAATTACAACCCAATCATACTTTTGATTTAGATAGTGATATGCATGGCATAGAAGTTTATCCTCGTTCCAAATTGATGACTCCTGTCGAAGTAGGTAAGATGATTTCAATGCAAGAAAATGTATTGATGGTTAGGATTAATAATGTTCCTCGCAAAGATTCTACTTCTTAAAAGGAGGAGAGGTAATGGATGAGATCGAACAGACTATCAAATTAGAACAATTATTCAAAAATTGACATAATAATACTTTTTCAGTATTCTTAATGTTTATGAATTTGAGAATTAATTAGTAATTTGGGGCATTGAAATAACAGGAAAAATACAATAAAGATGGATACAAATTATATGACACCAGATGCTTCAGAAGAATTGAAGTTTATCCGAGAGAGTGCTAGGAATTTTGCAGAAAAACATATTCGCCCACATGTAATGGAATGGGATGAAGCACAACACTTTCCAAAAGAGCTTTTTGCTAAGATGGGAGAGCAAGGATTCATGGGAATATTGGTGCCAGACGAGTATAACGGAACTGGCTTAGGATACCAAGCGTACATTACTGTCATTGAAGAGATTACAAAAGTATGTAGTTCTATTGGATTATCTTTAGCAGCACACAACTCTTTAGGTACAAATCATATTTTATCTTTCGGAACAGAAGAACAAAAGAAAAAATATTTGCCTAAGCTAGCGACAGGAGAACATGTTGCGTTTTGGGGACTGACTGAAGCTAATACAGGAAGTGATGCTGGTAGAATGCAGTGTGTAGCCAAAAAAGATGGAGACTATTATGTTATTAATGGTACCAAAAACTGGATTACACATGGTATTTCTGGTGATGTAGGAGTAGTGATTGTTCGTACAGGAGACTTGCTAGATAGCCATGGTATGAGTGCTTTCATTATCGAACGTGGTATGGAAGGCTTTTCAGGTGGAAAGAAAGAGAATAAATTAGGTATGCGTGCCTCTGAGACGGCCGAATTAATTTTTGATAACTGTCGTGTTCACAAAAGTCAATTATTGGGAGCAGAAGGAGATGGATTTATCCAATCTATGAAAATATTAGATGGTGGTCGTATTTCTATCGCAGCACTATCGTTAGGGATTGCGAAGGGATCTTATGACGCATCTCTTAAGTATTCTAAAGAAAGAGAACAATTTGGTAAACCAATTTCTAGTTTCCAAGCGATCTCATTCAAGTTGGCTGATATGGCAACCGAAATAGAAGCATCGGAGCTATTGACACGTAAAGCAGGTTATCTGAAAGATAACAAATTACCTGTAACTAAAATTTCAGCTATGGCAAAATATTATGCCTCTGAAACTTGTGTAAGAGCTGCTACTGAAGCGATCCAGATACATGGTGGTTATGGATTTACGAAAGATTTTCCTGTTGAGAAATTTTTCCGTGACTCCAAATTATGTACCATAGGAGAGGGAACTTCTGAAATTCAGAAATTAGTTATTTCTCGTAAAATATTGAAGTAAGAATCATTACTTCTAGAAATAAAAAGCTTGCTTGAAACTTATGTTTTGAGCAAGCTTTTTTCTTTTGCAAGAGCTGGGTTTTGATTGGATTACAACCATTTTAGCCCACAATAAGTCTTACTTGTAGTAATAACCTATCTAAATTTAGATTAATTCATAATATGAAATCACTCTGGATAATATTCCCATTCCTTTTGATTCTGGCAATGATACTAGAATCCTGTCAAAAAGAAGATGTAGCCAACCCAACTAATGTTGTAGTGCCTGTTGTCAAAAATGATTGTTTCCCACTGACCGATACTTTGTCTTCTATGGACTCTAGTCGGTGTATTTGTACATCTCTTCCAGCAGGTGTCTATTCGGGCACTCTAAGATGTCCAGTAGCTGTTCAAGTAACATCTTGTACTCCTTATCAAATAGATGCTTATGTACAGATAAAAAATGACCGATCTACCATATTTACTGCGAGTTCATTTGAGTATTGTAGTTATGACCCTACGGTCATTCGAGTAGATAGATCAGGTGTAATTACAGGGATAAAGGCAGGAAGGACTACAGTGACAGTCTGTTTGGGAACACAGTCTAGGGAAGTAATCGTGGAGGTAATTCCATAATTTAACGTGAACTAAGGATTAAACGCCTTGATTATCAATAGCAAAGCGATAAAGTGAGGAGCAAAGCACTTCAAAAGTGCTTTGCTCCTAAAGTTATCTCCACTTTCTTCTGAAAGTAGCCTATTTTTTATTATTAGTTCATCAACTAATTTTTAACATTTGCTTTAGCGACCTGAGAGCATGTTTAAATTTATCTTAATTCATAATATGAAATCCCTTTTTCTACTACTTTTCGTCTATTTTTTGCTCAATAGCTAAGGCTATTCATCAAAAAATGAGTCTCAACTAGCAAAAAAATGGTACTCATATTATTGAAAAATACAATTTTAAACACACTCTGAATTAATTGGTACAGTGTACGAATTGAGCCGTTTTTAATAGAAAAATATATTTCATTTGGACAGGAAGAGACTTTTTAAACAACTTCTTTATTTTTGTGTACTTACTTATGTTGTAATAAACTGAAATATGAAGAACTATACATTTTTTTTACTACTTAGCTTACTACTAACCACTAGCTATTACACCAATGCTCAGCAGATGGGTTTTGGTGCTAAGGGAGGTTTGACGATTGGTATACAACGAGAGTTGCAGCCAATGGTGTCTTATCATGGAGATTTATTTTTTGAATCTTTGAGCAAATGGCAGGGAGATAATATTGGTAAGCAATCCCGTATAGGATGGGCTGCTCAATTGGGTTATCATCGGAAAGGAGCTTCTTATACCAATGGGAGGACTTTTGGAGGGCAACAGGCTAATCAGTCAGTCGAAGATGTCTTTCATAATTTGTCATTGACATTTTTACTAAAGGGGAATTTTCAATGGGGAAAACTACTACCCTATTATGCCGCTGGTGTCCGAGGAGATTTTACTCTTGGGTATGATTTGTTTTATCAAAATCAACCTAATTTTGTTTTGCCACAAGTCAACCGAGTAACGTTTGGTTTTTGGTTAGGTGGAGGACTAGAGTGGGAGCCCCCAAAGTCACCATTTGGTATTTTGTTAGAAATAAATGTTAGTCCAGATTTGACTCCACAAATGATCAAAACACAACGCCTAGTGTTCAATAGTAGTACAGGGTTGTATACGGCACAATTTATCAACCCACCAGAAAGAATCATCAATATTGCATTGGAAGTGAGTGCTGGATTCAAATTTATAGATTACATCGAATGGGAAGAGGAAGAATTGGAAGAATTCTAATAAAAAAAGGAACGAAGAAGGAGTCCAATGTGTTTTAAAATAGACAGAAATACTCTACACCTCTTATTTTGCTGCCTATGAAAAATCCTATTGTTGTACAATATTTTTATTACGATATCATTATGCTTAGAATGGCTTACAATACGCTTACAGAAGCAGGTATAACGGCAGTTATCGAAGATGAATTAGCCACACAAACATTACAGCTTGATTCTCGTGCAATAGGAGGGGCAAAAATTCTAGTAGATGAAAGTGACTATGAGAGAGCCTCTCAAATACTGCTTGATATAGGTATTATGAAAGAGAGTAATAGTCGACGCGATTTTGAACCCATATATCAGTTCAAAAAGAAAACGGAAAGACTACCTTTGATTGGTCATTTGGACAGTGATTTACGACTGACCATCATATTTGGATTGATTATAACAGTTGGCTTTTTAGGAGCTGTTCTATTTTTGTTGTGGTAGTAGATGTGATAAATTAATATTTAACTCATACTCTAGTGCTGTAATGAAACTTAAGTTGTCTAAATCGTCCCTTAGAGTTTCTATAAATGAAATACCTGCTGTCTGGCAGAGATTTTGGAGTTTTTTTATACGCCTAATATGCTTATCTCTATCACTTTTTAGAGCATTGCTATTCATGCCCAGATATTTGATAAGATTATCTGCTTGTTTACACTCTTTATCTATTGGAAGATAAACACCATTGCTGTAAGTAATCCTACCATTAGCATCCGTTGGATGTAGAAGAGGTAGGAATCTATCTATTTTTTTTGGTTTATGTTCATTCATCCAAGCTAGGACTGCATACCAGTTTTGGTAATTATCCGAAGTAGTATTTTTTAGTCTTCCATCAAAATGTTCGATATGAATACTGTCTGTCTGTTTGATAAAACGTTCTGAATAGGCACAAAAACCGAATTGTTCTTCTAGTAAAATATCTCTAATAGGTTTTCGTTGAGATTGCGTTTCATAACTCAGAGCACCTGCTTTCGCTATACAGGCAGCAGTTTTATTCAGATATTTCATTCACATCAAATTTATAGGTATTCCCAATTTGGATCCATTCCTTGAGTAAGGTTCTTTTTTTTGTTTGGTCTTGTTCTCTAATGATTTGTTGTTGTAAAAAGATAAAACGCTCCCATTGTTGTTGTCCTTTTTCTCCTAGAAGATTACGAACGCCAAAATCTTGTTGTAAGATGTCATTGGGGTCGTCTCCTTCAGGGGTTACCCCTTGACGGACTTGAACAGTTCCTTCTTCATCAAAGGATAGGATAAATCGTTCTGAAGGTTCAAACTGAGCCGCTACGATAGGGTTATGTGTCGCAACAAAAAACTGTGTATTTTCGATAATGTCTTCATAGATACCTATCAAGTCATATAGGAAGTCAGGATGTAGACTATTTTCAGGTTCGTCTACTAGCAAAAAGCCATTGGTTATTTTTCGACCAAAGTATAAACTATAAATATGTCCTACCCTAAATATGAAGTTGCGAATCCCTGTACTCAAATTACTGTAAGGAATAGTCTGATCAGTACCTTTTAGTTTGATATAGGCATTTAGGTTATCGGTGAGTTGGATAGGATTGCTCGCTCCTTCTACATCAAATTCCAATCCTGCTTTGTCTAATATTTTGTTCCATAAGGTTGCAATCTTGTCTAATATTTTAGGATTAGATTGCCCAAATTCTTCTTGGACTTGACGAACAGTTTTATCTAGGTTTTCTTCTCTGGATTCAAATGCTCTGAAGTCACCTTCTCGTTTTTTGATGAGGTAGATGAGTGTTTTCCAGAAATCATTAATAGTATCGTTAGAGACTATATGAGTAGTAGGGAAATAATCAAATAATTTCAATGATTCATCAACAGTAACGTTAGGGATCCCATTTTTATAAAAATTTTGTGTTGATTCGGCTGGGGCGTGTATGAGTAAATCTATTTCCGTGTCTTTAGGTGTAATATGATTACCTTTAAGGCTGTCATAGTTACTACTTAAGGTAGAGTTACTGGTTCGAAGAGATATATTGTTTCGAAGTATATGGTTCCTTATTTTATAATTAATTCTTATTGATCCTTTTCCTTTGTATAGATCACTGAAGTTATGAAAAAGAGCATCTCCTGCTTGATAACGTTCTTGCAATTTCTTAATTATCTCCAATAAAGTACTTTTCCCTGTTCCATTACTGCCAATAAAACAAATTTTATCCAGAGGTTGTCCTGCTTTGGTAGGATGTGTAGTAGGATAGGTCAAATCAAGGTGGAAGTCCCTGAATTGATTGATATGATGGAGTTGTAACGAACAGATTTTCATAATAGATAAGACATTAGTTTAAATCAAAAATACAAAAAGTATGATGCACTAGGTATTTTTTTAGATAATTTAGAACAGGGTACTTCTTTATAGCACAATAATATCATTATATTAGTACTTAGTTTGAATTGTAAGCATACTGATGTAATATCCAATTATTCACACAAAAGGCAAAGAACATGAAAATAGCAATTGGGCAACTCAATTATCATATTGGGAACTTTGAGCGTAATCTAGAAAAGATGCTAAAAGCAACTGCTGAGGCGAAGGAAAAAGGGGCAGATATTATTTTATTTGGGGAATTGGCAGTGACGGGGTATCCTCCGCGAGATTTTTTAGAATTTGAAGATTTTATACAGCGTAGTGAGGATGTCATAGAGGCTTTAGCCAAAGCAGCAGAAGGAATTGCTATTGCAGTTGGGGCACCAACTAAAAACCCTGTGATAGAAGGTAAGGATTTGTATAATTCCGCTTATTTTTTAGCAGATGGAGCCGTACAACAGGTACAACATAAAGCCCTATTGCCTACGTATGATATTTTTGATGAATACCGCTATTTTGAACCAGCGACAGAATTTCAGGTAGTAGAGTACAAAGGAAAAAGGATTGCTTTATCTATATGTGAAGATATTTGGAATGTAGGAAATGAAAACCCACTCTACAAGATCAATCCATTGGATGAATTACAGAAACAAGATCCTGATTTTATACTCAATTTATCGGCCTCTCCTTTTGATTATAAACATGCTAAAAGTCGTATTCATACGCTAAAAGCAAATGTAGAGGTTTATAACATACCTATGTTTTATGCCAATCATGTAGGAGCACAAACCGAAATCATATTTGATGGTGGTTCTTTAGTGATGTCACCCGATGGGCAAGTCTATGATGAAATGCCTTACTTTGAGGAAGGACTAAGAGTTTATGATTTAGAGGAGGTGATGAAAGGAGGGCAGCACAAAGAACAACCTAAGGACAAAATAGCATTATTACATGATGCTTTGGTAGTTGGGATTCAGAATTATTTTGGAAAATTAGGACTACGGAAAGCCATCTTTGGGTTGTCAGGAGGAATTGACTCGGCAGTAGTTGCTGTACTGGCTCAACGTGCCTTAGGAGCAGAAAATGTACGGTGTATCCTGATGCCATCACAGTTCTCTTCTGATCACTCTATCAACGATGCCCGTGAACTAGCTCAAAACTTGAATATTCAGTATGATCTGATTCAGATAGAATCTGTCTATAAGGCGTATGAAGAAGTATTGAAGCCGCATTTTGTAGCTACTAACTTTGATGTAACGGAAGAAAATATCCAAGCACGAATTAGGGGGATGTTATTGATGTCTTTTTCTAATAAATTTGGACACATCGTACTCAATACTTCCAATAAAAGTGAATCAGCAGTAGGATATGGGACACTTTATGGAGATATGGCTGGAGGATTATCGGTTATTGCAGATTTGTACAAAACAGAGGTCTATGAATTAGCTCATTATATGAATAAAGATGGAGAGATATTGCCTACCAATATTATCACCAAACCGCCATCAGCAGAACTTCGTCCAGATCAGTTTGATTCCGATAGCTTGCCTGATTATGATATACTAGATACGATATTGTACCAATATATCGAAAAAAGAAAAGGACCTAAAGCACTAGTTAAGCTAGGGTTTGATGAGAAATTGGTCACAAGAATTCTTAAAATGGTTGATCGAAATGAATTCAAAAGAGCCCAAATGGCACCTGTATTGCGAGTATCGTCCAAGGCATTTGGAATGGGACGAAGAATACCAATTGTAGGTAAATATTTGAGTTAAGTAACAGGGCAGAATAAATAGATAATCCCCTCTTTCGTTGTAGAAAGAGGGGATTATTATATGTATAATATAAAGTAGAGCTGATTTAACTCATTACTTTGATTAGCATATTAAGTAACCAAGTAGAGTCAGAGGTTGCAAATTTTTCGAGGACTCTATCTGCTCTAGTAGCAAAGAGTTCGATATCTTGGACTACTTGAAGAAACTCTTCTTTTTCTTTGGTGTCACCGTCTATAGCTTGGACGTCATCTAGTATTTTGAGGACTGGCTCTAGCTCTTTCTTTTTACGATGTGTAATAATCTGACGAACCACTTTCCACATATCATTCTCACTCACAAAATATTCTCTACGTTCTCCAGGTTTTAGTTCCTTATAGACCAAGCCCCAATCAATCAAAGCACGAATATTCATATTCGCATTCCCTCTAGATATTTTGAGTTTTTCCATAATATCATCAGCACAGAGTGGTTCTACTGATATCAATAGTAGTGCGTGTACTTGTGCCATAGTACGATTGATCCCCCAGTTGGAACCCAATGTACCCCAAGCCTGTATAAATTTCTGTTTTGCTTCTTCTAATTCCATAAACTAAAGATAGTATTTTTTACTTTCTTTCAAAACTTTTTGAAAGTATAATAAGACACTTGTCGGATCATAAGACAAGCCTAATTAGTAAGTTTTAAGAGACCAAAATTTCGTTTTAGGTTCTGACTAGCAGTATAGGTCTGAGCGGTTTCTTTTATGGTCTGTTCTAGTGGTAGAAACTGAAAACCTAAGTCATTTTTGATTTTATTATTATTGTAATAATAGGTTGATTGCAAATTTCGAATCGTTTCTTTGGTTAGTAGAGGACTACTATGGAAGAGTTTAGAGCGAAGCCATTCTGCCTTAGCCATCAATTGGACAATCCACTGAGGGGCTGCTTTAGTAGGAGGTTTTAAATTTAAATTTTTAGCCAAATGGGTCAATAGTTTTTGATAAGGCCAGTTATCAGCACTTACGATATAGCGTTCAGCACTAATATCACTTTCCATCAGTGCGATGGCGGAAGAAGCAACATCACGTACATCTACAAATCCAGTAGTACCCCCGGGATAGTATTTCAGACCTTGAGCTACTCGGTCAAATATTTTGCAAGAGCCACTATCCCAAAATCCAGCACCTAAGATAACAGCAGGATTAATAATAGCGGCATTGAGTCCCTCTTGAATGCCTCGCCAGACTTCTGCTTCTGCTTTAAATTTGCTAATAGCATAATTGCTGTTTTCTTTGGTGTTTTCCCATTGAGCCACTTCATCAATATTGGGTTGGTATTCTTTTCGGCCTAAAGCTGCTATTGAGCTCACGTGTACCAATTTTTCTATGTTATAATATAGAGCGGTATTAACGATATTGGCGGTGCCATCTTTGTTGACCTGTAGCATCCGTTGAGCTTGATGAGGATCAAACGAAATCATAGCAGCAGCATGGTATACTTGTTGTATATCTTGCATAATTTTTTCTAGGAAGGGAACGTCCAGAATATCACCTTCTACCCATTCTACTTGATGCTGTACTTCAGCGACCAAATCCATAGGGCTTGTCTTTCGCTTAATGGCTTTGACAGTATAATTTTTTTGTAGCAAATAGCGAATCAAATAACTACCGACTAATCCTGTTCCACCTGTTACGAGTACTTTCTTTTGTTTCATAATATAGTTGTATAAAATCCTTTGTACAAACAACACTTTTATGGCTATCAAAGTTGCTATTTATTCTTTTAGAGTAAAAATAGCTTATTAAAACAAGTTTATTCTCTCTAAGAATTGTATTTTAATAAAAATTAAAAGACAACCCAAGATACTAAAATAGAAACAAATGGAAATCAGTAAATTTCAAAAAACAAAAATACTCGCAACCGTAGGGCCTTCCTCTAATAATTATAGTACGCTATTAAACTTAGCAAAAGCAGGAGTAGATGCTTTTCGGCTCAATTTTTCGCATGGTTCACATGAGGGACACCTCAAGGTGTTTGAATATATTCAACACATTAATAAAAAATATAAAACGAATATTAGTGTACTAGCCGATCTACAAGGACCCAAACTTCGAGTAGGAGAAATTGAAAATGGTAAAATGCCACTCAAGCAGGGAGATATTCTAACCTTTGTCAATGAAAAATGTATTGGCAATGCGGAGAAAATTTATATGAGCTATGAGCAGTTTCCACAGGACGTGAAAGTGGGGGAAAAGGTCTTGATTGATGATGGCAAAGTAGAGCTATTGGTGAAAGAAACCAATGGGAAAGACTTGGTTAGACTCGAAGTATTGTATGGGGAGTTTCTATCTTCTCGTAAGGGTGTCAACTTACCCGATACCAATATCAGTTTACCTTCCTTGACAGAGAAAGATCAAGCAGATTTAGAATTCATATTGCAGCACCCATTCAATTGGATTGCACTCTCTTTTGTTCGGTCTCCTAATGATATTGATTATCTCAAAGAACGTCTAGCGGCTAAAGGACACCGAGCAAAGATTATTGCCAAAATAGAAAAACCAGAGGCGATTGAAAACTTAGACAGTATCATTGATGTATCGGACGGGATTATGGTGGCTAGGGGCGATTTGGGTGTAGAGGTGCCCATGCAACGCTTACCTATTTTGCAAAAAATGATTATTCAAAAATGTCTAGAAAAAGCAAAACCAGTCATCGTAGCTACACAGATGATGGATTCCATGATTAAGAATCCAACACCAACCCGTGCAGAGATTATTGATGTGGCCAATGCGGTAATAGATGGTACCGACGTTGTGATGCTTAGTGGAGAAACGGCTATGGGAATGCACCCTGTCAAAGTAGTCGAATCCATGAATAAAATTATAGCTGAAGCGGAGAAAACGGCTTCTATTTATTATCGAGGATTGGTCCCCAATGAAGATTCACCTTCTTTCTTGTCAGATGCCATTTGTTACAATGCTTGCCGTATTGCTCGTCAGGTAGATGCGAAATGTATCATTGGGATGACCAAATCAGGTTATACAGCCTTTATGGTTTCTAGTTATCGTCCACAAGCACATATTTTTATATTCTCATCAGATGCAGAAATGCTTAACACATTGAATCTCGTTTGGGGGATTCGTTGTTTCTACTATGATAAATTCACGAGTACAGATGATACCATTAGAGATGTACAAGCAGAGCTACAGCGAATGGGGTATTTGGTAGAAGGGGATATCGCTATCAATACAGGATCTATGCCGCTACAGATGCGTAAAAAGACGAATATGTTGAAAATTTCTGTTATTTGATAAATGTACTCAATCTTAAAATAGAAAGAAAAAATACTTGAAACTCCAAAATAAGAATAATGGGATTACTCAAAAGAGGCAGTAAAGGACAAGAGGTCAAAGAGCTGCAATATAAATTAAAAAAGGTACTCAATCGCTCCATGAGTATAGATGGAGACTATGGACCAACGACGGAACGTATGGTCTTGCTTTTCCAAAGATTATATAACTTATCAGCGGATGGTATCGCTGGTAACTATACCCAGTCCAAATTGAAGCAAGTCTACGATGCTCTATATCGATACAATTCAGGCTTACTTCATTTTGGCAAACGTCGTTTTGTCGTTTTTGTAGATGCTGGGCATGGTGGGGTAAATGAGAGTGGGAAATATGTAACACCTGGTAAAAGAGCTTATCACAAAGATGCTAAGCTACATGAGCGTGGACATTATTACGAAGGGTACGAAAACCGTCTGATAGCAGAAGCATTCATCGAAAAATGTACGGAAGAAGGAATTATGTGTATTCGTACTTACCATCCTTACAAGGATACTTCATTGAGTGAGCGTACCGAAATTATTAGGAGTTGGTTACGTAGAGGATATTATGGATTTATGATTTCGTTTCACTCCAATGCTATTTCTTCTCGCAATTCGGCCTCTAAACTAGAAAGCACTAGAGGGTTGATGGTGTTCAGTACTAGAGGAAATAATTATTCGGATGCAATTGCTACACAGCATTTTGAAAATATTAAAACAATAGTAGGGGCAGATAATTGGCGATTTAGAGAGCAGAAAGCACAAGATGGCGATGTGGATTATGAAGTAAATTTCCAAATATTGAGAGAAACAGACTTGCAAGAGTTTCCTTGGTTTGGTGCGATACTAGAAGAGTGGGGGTTTCATACTTCCAAAACAGATGCAGAGTTCATTACTGACCCTGCGAATAGAGGGAAACGGATTGCCGCGGCCTTACAAACAGCTAAATGGGTCAAAAAGAATTTACGAGATATACTAGAAGGAAAGGCATAAAAATATAGATATGATGGATGCTAATTCTAATCTGAATTCAATCAAGAATTGGGCAGAAGCAGATAGACCTAGAGAAAAACTGGCTAACAAAGGTAAAAAAGCCTTGTCAGATGCAGAGCTTTTAGCTATTCTGTTAGGGTCAGGTAATACAAAAGAATCCGCTGTTGGGTTGGCTAAGCGAATGTTAGCAAGTTTTGACAACGATTTGAATAAATTAGGTCAGGCGACACTGAAAGATCTACAGAAATTTAATGGAATTGGTCCTGCTAAAGCAATTAGTATAGCGGCAGCATTAGAAGTGGGCATTCGTAGACAGGCAACTAGAGTCCACGTACAACCCCAAATTACACAAAGCCGAGATGCTTATGATGTATTTTTTGGTCTTTTGGCAGATTTGGCACACGAAGAGTTTATTGTACTGGTATTGAGCCGATCCAATAGAGTGATTCAGTCCATTGATATTAGTAGTGGAGGATTATCTGGAACAGTAGTAGATGTCAAAAAAATCTTTAGAAAAGTATTGGAAATAGAACGAGCGGCAGCCATTATCTTGGGACATAATCATCCTTCTGGTAATCCTAATCCTAGTAAAGCAGATATTGCGATTACGACGAAAATAAAAGCAGCTGGAAAACTGTTAGATATATCGGTTTTAGATCATATCATTGTAGCGGGAGAGGGCTATACGAGTCTTGCAGATGAAGGATTGATGTAGTTTTGGAGGAAATATAGATAATAACTTCTAATAGTTTGTCTGATTTTAAACTTTTTTTTAGAGTGAAAATCGGACAAACTATTTTTTTTGTTATTGTTTAGTAGATAAAGGAGAAGTATATTTGAATTGTGATAAAAAACTAACTACTTCAGTAACAAAGAATGCAAGCTTTGGAAGTATTTAGCAGTAGGTAACAAAAATTACTTATGATAAAAGATTCTTAATTGGAGAGTAATTTTTTGTGGTTTGTGCGGAGGTAGGGGCCCAATCAAATCAAAAGCAAGAAGTTACTAATGACAGTATTTAAGTGGGTTTTCTTAGCAATAGCTGAGAAAACCTTTTTTTATGAATGGAGTATTTCCAATAACCACTCTCGCTCTGTAAGTGGATTGGTAGATTTTATTTGTAGTTCAATTTTTTTTCTTGCTTCGGTTTCAAAAGTAGGTGTGCGAAGCATTTTTTGGATTATTTTGAGAATATTTTTATAATTAGTACGATGATAACTTAAGAGCTCTTTACGTTGTAGAAATACATAAAAACTACTTAAGAGTGCCTCTAGGGCATCCCAGTTTTGTTGCTGGAAGTGTACTTTTATCAACATCATTTTTGCCCCTAGATTTAACAACAAATCATCAAAATCAACTTGCCATAGTAATTCTTGTGTACGGTTTAGCTGCTGCTTTGATAAGGCTAATTTGGCTTGTGCAAACAGCCGATAGGTTTGTTGGTATTTTGTATCTAAGTATTTGGTGTATTCCTCAATGAATTTTCCTGTCCATTTGTGTTCTTTGAGCTTTAGTGCAGCTGTTACGATGTTTTTGTAGGTGAATCGACTGAGTTGATTGTTTTCGATCAGAATGAGGTGTTCTAATCCATACCTGAACAGTTCAAATACCGCTTGAACATATTGTTCGGCACCCGTATTGAGTCGTTTAACACAATAATTTATAGTCACTAAGTAGATGTCCTTCATCTCTGGAGCTGGGAGAGCTTTAGGGAAAGAAAATAGCAGTTGTTTTAGTGTCTGGAAATAATTTTCTTCTGAAGGGGCAATGAGGCACTGGTAGCTATTGAAATATAATTGAATAGCAATATTATCAGCATAAATACCTGTTTGTATTTGGCTCAGTATAGCTTCTAGGAAAGGGATGTTGTAAGTTCCTTTATAGATGTTCTGGTGGGTAATAGCAACACAGGCATATCGTAAGGTCTCAATAATAAAAGAAGTACTGTGGTAGTCAAAGAGTGCTTGTAGATTTGTAGTCCGAATTCTTGTTTTTGTCCCTTTCTGCTCAAATATTGCTTTTTCTAGTTGATAAGCTTCATAGTAAAAAGAACTACTCTTATCGGTTCTTTTTTGATGTAAGTTGATCGCTTTTCGCAAATATTGCTTGGCATATTTGTCTTGACCATTGGCAGTGGCATGAGCTGCCAACAGACGAGCATTTTCTGAAAGTTGTTCTTTTTTTTGCCAGTATGCAATGAAATTTTCTAATAACTTGACAGCCAAGGACATCCAATGTCGTACCTTTAAGTCATTGTAAGCGGTATTGGGACAAATAAAAAAGAATATTTTTTCTTTTTGGAGGGTTCGCTCAGTTAAGTTTTGACGTTGGAATATATATTCCCAAAGCTCCAAAACAGCGGTATGTTTATTGTGAATAGGAGAGCGTACCCATTTTTTGAATGCTTCAAGTTGATTGCCCTCTATAGTTTGATAAAGCTGAATGAGTTTGCTATTTTTCATATTAGAGGCAGTTATTTTGACTAAGTAGAGTGAGTTTTGAATCAATTAATATAGTGAAAATCGGACAAATATCCTAAACTGTTATTGGATGTTACAGAATAGAGGCTTATTTTTATATATGTTAGACAAGCCCTATATCAATCGAATCATCATGAATAAATTATATTTACTACTGTTTTTTTGTTGTATTGCTGTATTAGCAAAGGGACAGGTAACGTCCATTCCAGACCCTGTTTTTGAACAAAAATTGATACAATTAGGCATTGATTCCGATGGTTTGATCAATGGTCAAATGTTGACAGTGGATGCTATAGGAGTTCGAGGGTTAGATCTTTCGGGAACGGCAACTAATCCATCTAATATACAGGATTTGACGGGCATAGCCGCTTTCTCGGATTTGGATACATTGTATTGTCAACACAATCAATTGACCAACCTTAGTTTGATTTTCAATACTCAATTGAAAGTTCTCCTTTGTCATGACAATCAGTTAGCAACATTAGATGTGAGTGGAAGTCCTGATCTCTATTTTTTGCATTGCTTTCGCAATAACCTAACGACATTGGATTTGACTTCTAATCCTAGTTTGACTTACCTAGAGTGTTACACCAATCCCTTAGGAAATTTAGACGTTACCAATCAGGCGAATTTGCTGGTGCTGAACTGTTCAGACAACCAGTTGGATACAGTAGATGTTCGACTCAATACCAAACTCATTACATTTTATTGTGCCAATAATCAACTGAAAGAACTAGACCTTAGTCAGAATGGAACGTTAACTTTTTTAGATTGCCAATCGAATCAACTTTCTTATTTAGAGGTATCCAATAACCCAATGTACACGTTACAGTGTTCGGATAATCAATTGACGGATTTAGAAGTAATTAACAAACCAAATATTAGTTTTTTGGATTGTTCTGATAACCAATTGAGTGCCCTAAATTTGTTAGGGAGTGGAGGGCTGAACCAACTGAACTGCACCAATAATCCAAGCTACTTGTATATCTGTGTCAATAGTGTAGCATTAGCTCAAGCACAGCTATTTTGGCAAAAGCCTCCCTTGGCAAATTATACTCAAAATTGTTATCCAAGAGCAGTGGTCGGTAGAGTCTCAGTTGATGATAATTCAAATTGTCAGACTGATGCTGGAGAAGAAGGGCTAATGGGGAGTATACTTACTTTTCAGAAAGGCAATCAAATCTATCAAGAAACAACAATTGATACGTTAGGTAATTATGTCGTCAACTTAGATACAGGAACTTATCAGGTGACTGTCATACCGCCTAATTCTTATTGGACAGTTTGCCCTACTTCACAACAAGTAACGATCGACACCTCCTATAATTTAATAGTGCAAAATTGGTCCTTACAAGCTAGTGTTAATTGTCCATTATTGGAGGTAGATATAGCGGCACCTTTTTTGCGTAAAACGGGCGGAGGGAGTACCTACACAGTGCAATATTGTAATCAAGGAACAGTGGTAGCCCCTAACGCTCAGCTAGAAGTCGCACTTGATGATTATATCAATGTCGTCGGATTTAGTCAAGTGCCTATTAGTCAGGTTGGAAATACATACCAGTTTAATCTAGGGAATGTAGGTGTTGGGCAATGTGGAACGATACAGTTACAGGTCATTGTGGATACTAGTGCTTTGTTTGGACAGACACATTGTGCGACCGCTCAGGTTTATCCAGATAGTATTTGTGTTCCTGTACTTTGGAACGGAGCTAGACTTAGCTCTGATGTGAACTGTGTCAACAATATAGTTGAGTTTAGAATAGAGAATACAGGGAGTGCTATGAGTCAAGCACAGCTATTTTCTATTTTCGAAGATGATATCATGATGCGTACAGGGGGTATTATTTTAGGGCCAGGGGAAGATACGGTGATTCAGCAGACGGCACAACCTCGTCGCACGTACCGAATTTCAGTTCAACAGGGGAGTGGTTATCCTAGTATTTTGGGTGATAGCATCGCAACAGCAGTCATAGAAGGATGTTTACCAGATCCTAATGGTGGATTTAATACAGATTATGTCACCCAATTTTCTAATGGTAGCAGTAGTCCTTTTCGAGCAGTTGATTGTCAGAAAAATATAGGTTCGTATGACCCTAATGACAAAACAGCACAACCAGTCGGATATGATCCTGCTTTTCATTTTATCAATGATAATGTAGAGCTAGATTACCGAGTCCGTTTTCAGAATACAGGGACAGACACCGCTTTCAATATAGTGATTATTGATACAATTTCGGATCATCTAGACCTTAGTACTATACAAATGGGAGCTAGTAGTCATCCTTACACATGGTCAGTTGCTAATAATGTGTTGCAAGTCACCTACAATAATGTTATGTTACCTGATAGCAATATCAATGAACCACTTTCTAATGGTTTTTTTAGGTTTAGAATTGCTCAAAAAAGGAATAATCCTGTAGGAACAGTGATTAATAATACAGCTTATATTTATTTTGATTATAACCCACCTATTGTGACTAATACTACTTTTCATACGATAGGGGATAATTTCTTGAGAATAAATCTGAGTAATCCAACTTGGTATACGGATTTGAAACCAAGTATTATGGTTTATCCCAATCCTTTCGAAACGACAACTACTATCCGTGTAGAGGGGAGTGAAGTTTATTCAGAATTAGAATTAGTGATTTATGATGCACTAGGAAGGATGGTTAAGAGAACAAATGGAAGGGCTGCTAATCAGGTAGTATTAGATCGGAAAGAATTAGAAAAAGGTATTTATTTTTACCAACTGTGGAATACCAGTAAATTGATCGGGACGGGAAAAGTGGTTGTTAATTAGAAGTGTATGCGTCGGATTTTTTTGATTGAAAAGCAGCGATTTGGGAGAATAACAACGTTCTTCTAAAAGAAGAACGATTTTTGACGAAAGATTCTTAAATAAAAAGAATGGAGTAACATTTGTCTTTTATTTTGCAATAATGGTAACTAACAGAATTTTCAATCGTAAAGATGGATAGAAATGCCACTAGAGTAAATAACCTATTTAACTTCAAGTAACAAATGTTTGATTTTGAATTCATTTTAGGTCAAATTGTTTATTTTAAAGAGCTTAATTCTTAAACAAGTTCTAAGTTTTATTATCTTTCCTATCAAAACACAAACAACTATCAATATATGAAAACAATTATTATAGCGGTATTATGCTTCTGGGCATTTCAGATGACCGCACAGGACCCGAAGGCTGATTCATTGGCATTAGTTGATTTTTATCAGGCTACTGATGGTCCTAATTGGAAAAAGACCTGGGATCTGAATAGTCCCATGAAGGACTGGAAAGGGGTAAAAACGAAAAATGGCCGTGTGGTTAGTTTGAAACTTTCAAGAAATGGATTGAAAGGAGAGTTGCCAGATTTGAATCTAACAGAACTTCGTACATTGCGACTGACACAGAATAAATTGACGGGGTCAATTCCTAATTTTAGTCATTTAGTCGCTTTAGAAGAATTGGTCTTATATTTCAATAAACTGGAAGGGCAAATTCCAGCTTTTGATAAATTAGGGAATCTCAAAGAACTCTCTCTCTTTTCTAATAAATTGACTGGGGGATTACCAAGTTTTGATAATTTGGTAGCCCTAGAAGAACTGAATTTAGCATTAAATCAGTTAACAGGAGAAATTCCTAATTTTAGTAATTCAATAAGACTGAAGAAGATATGGTTGTATAAAAATCAATTGACTGGAGCTGTCCCTACTTTTGCAACATTACATGATGTGGAAGAAATTCGGTTGTCAAGTAATCAGTTAACTGGAACGCTACCAACATTTGACAATCAACCTAAGCTCAAAAAAATCTATCTATCAATGAATCAATTGACAGGAGATTTACATGATTTTAGAGCTAATTCAAATCTAGAGGAAATATCCATAGGGGCAAATCAATTAACAGGTAATGTACCAACATTTGAAAATTTGCTTCAACTTAAGCAGCTTTATTTAGCAAATAACCAATTGACCGGAGTAGTACAAGGATTAGAACATTTAGTCAAGCTGCAAAAAATTGATTTGAACAATAATAAACTGACTGGAATGGTACTGAATCTAGAAGCAATGACTGCCCTAGAGGTGGTTTCCTTGACAGGAAACGATATTGCTCAAGAAAAAGAGACCGCTGCAGTCAAAGAAGGAGAGTAGTTTGATCTCTTAAGCAAAATGCTTGAAAGTGTCTATTTCTAGGTAAGAGAGATAGGCACTTTTGATATTCAACTAGTAGGTGTTCGTAATCATACAGTATCACCAATAGTTTTATCTATCAAGGATAAATTTGACCTAGATGATGGTTAGCAAATTTCCTCATATAAACGATAGGGTAAGAGGAGGCGAATAGCTATCAACGATCTACGAATAGGTCTCTTAACTAGATTATCTCAGAACATCTACCTTTTAGTCATAATGTGCTTTTATTTCATGCACCTACAAAACTATTGGTGTGAACATCGAATTAGAGTCAAAGATAAACGTAATTATTTTACAAAAACTTTTGTAAAACAATATTATACACTATCTTTGCGGCAAAATAGAACTAAATAATTCATTAAAATATATCAAAAGTCCAGCAGGTTATGTCAACAAATACAGGACGTATTAAACAAATTATTGGACCAGTAGTAGACGTTAGTTTTTCTGCTGAAGGAGCCCAATTGCCAGAGATTTTAAATGCTTTGACAGTCACTCGTGACAATGGCGAAGTATTGATTTTGGAATGCCAAAAACACCTCGGTGAAGATAGTGTTCGTACTATTGCAATGGATAGTACAGAAGGATTGAAAAGAGGAATGGCAGTAGTAGATACAAAAGCTCCTATTTCGATGCCAACTTCTAATGCTATCAAAGGAAGACTATTGAATGTAGTCGGTCAAACTATTGATGGTATTCAAGATATTACAGACGCTACAAGAAGCTCTATTCATAGAAAGCCACCAAAGTTTGAAGAACTTTCTACTAGTTCAGATGTACTTTTTACTGGTATTAAAGTAATTGACTTAGTTGCTCCTTACTTGAAAGGAGGTAAGATTGGTCTTTTTGGTGGTGCAGGTGTAGGTAAGACGGTATTGATCATGGAATTGATCAATAATATCGCAAAAGGTTATGCTGGACTATCTGTTTTTGCAGGAGTAGGAGAGCGTACACGTGAAGGGAATGATTTGTTACGTGAGATGATTGAGTCTAACGTAATCAAGTATGGAGAAGACTTCAAGCACAGTATGGAAGAAGGTGATTGGGATTTGTCGAAAGTAGATATGAAAGAGTTGGGCGAGTCTCAAGCTACTTTGGTATTTGGACAAATGAATGAGCCTCCTGGAGCACGTGCACGTGTAGCTTTGTCTGGATTGACTATTGCTGAATATTTCCGTGATGGAGATCCATCAGAAGCGAAAGGACGTGATATCTTATTTTTCGTAGATAATATCTTCCGTTTCACTCAAGCAGGTGCAGAGGTATCAGCACTACTAGGGCGTATGCCTTCAGCGGTAGGATACCAACCAACACTAGCAACAGAGATGGGATTGATGCAAGAGCGTATTACTTCAACTAAGCGTGGTTCTATTACCTCTGTACAGGCGGTATATGTACCTGCGGATGATTTGACGGATCCAG